>CAZJOL010000225.1:0-4684 GCA_964547605.1 uncultured Bacteroidaceae bacterium
GTGACCGAGTGTCCCACTTCTGCCATCTGGGAAATCAATTTCCCGGCCCGCAAAGCAGAGGATACAAAAGCTGCCAGTGAAAATTCAGTAAATTAAAATATCAGGAGGCCAAACATGTTGAAGACTTTCAAAATAGGAGGAGCTCATCCTGAGGAGAACAAATTATCGGAAAACAGTGCCATTGAGGTTATTGAAGCTCCGGCCACTGTTTACGTCATGATGAACCAGAATCTGGGTGCTCCTTCGGTACCGGTTGTTGCCAAGGGCGACAAAGTGAAAACCGGACAGCTCATTGCAAAAGGCGAAGCCTTTATTTCGGCAGCCGTTCATTCACCAGTGTCAGGCACGGTGGATAAAGTGGATTTCTGGACCGATACCACCGGTTACCGCAAGCCGGTAATCATCATCAACAAGGAAGGCGATGAGTGGGCCGAAGGTATTGACACCAGCGACACACTGATTAAGGAAATCAAAGCTTCCAAAGAGGAAATCATTGATATTATAAAAAGCTCCGGCATTGTCGGTCTTGGTGGTGCAACATTCCCGACGCATGTGAAATTGGCTGTTCCGCAGGGAAAAACTGCTGAATACCTTATCATTAATGCTGTTGAGTGCGAGCCTTATCTCACAGCCGATCACCGTCTGATGCTCGAAAAGGGCGACGAAATCATGATTGGCGTTCAGATTCTCATGAAAGCGCTGGGCGTAAATAAAGCCATCATCGGCATTGAAAACAATAAACCTGAAGCAATCAGTCATCTGACCGGTATTGCAAATAACTATCCCGGCATAACCGTTCAGGGACTCAAAGTGAAATATCCGCAGGGCGCTGAAAAGCAACTGATCGCAGCTTTGCTGAACCGCGAAGTACCAAGTGGCAAGCTGCCGATTGAAGTTGGTTGTGTTGTTCAGAACGTAGGAACCACCTTTGCTGTGTATGAAGCCGTTCAGAAAAACAAACCGCTGGTTGAACGCATCGTTACAGTGACCGGCAAGAAAGTTTCAAAACCATCGAATTTTAAGGTGAGAATCGGAACCCCGGTTTCATTGCTGATTGAAAAAGCGGGTGGTATGCCTGAAGGCAGTGGCAAAGTAATTAATGGCGGACCCATGATGGGAAAAGCCATCATCAATTTTGATGTGCCGGTAACCAAAGGAACCTCGGGACTTGTTGTGTTTGACGAAAAAGAATCAAAGCGACCGGTGGTGGCCAATTGCATTCGTTGTGCCCGTTGCACAATGGTTTGCCCGATGGGACTCCAGCCATTCCTGCTCGCAGGTGGCGTTGAACACGACAACTATGAACTGGTTGAGAAAAACCATGTGATGGACTGTATGGAGTGTGGCACCTGTCACTACACCTGCCCCTCAAACCGCCCGCTGCTTGACACGCTGCGCCTGGGCAAAAGCAAAGTCGGAGAAATAATCAGAAGCAGAAAAAATTAATACAAGACTATGAACCTGCTCACAGTATCGGGTTCCCCTCACATTCACGGGAACCAAAATGTAAACAAGATCATGTGGCAAGTGGTACTCGCTATGGTACCCGCTGCATTGGTATCGTTCTGGTATTTCGGTCTCAGTTCAATCGTATTGACACTGGTGGCCATTGTCGGTGCCATCACCGTAGAATATCTGATCGCCAAATTCGTGCTTAAAACAGCGCCAACCATTCATGATGGATCAGCAGTCATCACTGCCGTTTTGCTGGCGTTTAACGTCCCTTCATCACTCCCTTGGTGGCAGATGCTGATTGGAATCACCTTCGCCATTGCCATTGCAAAAATGACCTATGGCGGTCTTGGTAAAAACCCGTTCAATCCTGCGCTTGCCGGTCGTGTGTTTTTGCTGATTTCTTTTCCGGTCGATATGACCACCTGGCCGAAACCCGGACTGCCCTTCAACACAATGAATTTTGCCGTTGACGGACTGACCGGACCGACCTCTCTTGGAATTGTCAAGGAAGGTCTGGCCAAAGGGGATTCGATGGCACAGGTCACCTCTCAGTTGCCCGATTACACACAAATGTTCATGGGACAAATCGGAGGTTCACTCGGTGAAGTTTCAGCTATTGCGTTGATTCTTGGCGGTCTCTTTCTGCTGGTTCGCAAAGTCATCACCTGGCATATTCCGGTGAGTTTTCTGCTGAGTGCATTTGCATTTGCAGGTATTCTTTATCTGGTTGACCCCACCCAGTACATAGACCCGGTTTTCCATCTGCTGGCCGGTGGTATGATGCTTGGCGCATTCTTCATGGCAACCGATATGGTCACTTCGCCGATGTCAGTCAAAGGGCAAATCCTGTTTGGCGTCGGATGCGGTGTATTGACAATTCTAATTCGTGTCTGGGGTGCTTATCCCGAAGGTGTTTCCTTCGCCATTCTGATTATGAATGCTTTCACGCCGCTTATCAACAAGGGATTCAAACCTAAATCATTCGGGAGGTAGAACCTATGGCAAAGAAAATTAAATCGAATCTTTTAACCATGTCAGTGATGCTGTTCCTGTTTTCAGCAGTGATGGCAGCCGCACTGGGATATGTGTACAGTATGACAAAAGAGCCCATCGATCAGGCAAAAGCAAAAAAGGTAAATGATGCCATTTCTTTGGTTGTACCGGCTTTTGACAATCAACCGGCTGCTGAAAAAATTGTGATCGAAGAAGGCAAGCTTGAAATGTACCCTGCTAAAAAAGGAGACGAGCTTGTTGGTGTAGCGGTTAAAACATATACTGACAAGGCCTTTTCAGGCGAATTCAGCATCATGGTCGGCTTTTTACCGGATGGCACCATCAATAACACAGCAGTCCTTGATCAGAAAGAGACACCCGGTCTTGGCGCAAAAATGGTCGAGCCTGGTTTTAAAGATCAGTTCAACAAAATGCATCCGGAGAAAAACAAAATCACCGTGAAAAAAGATGGTGGCGAAGTAGATGCGATTACCGCTTCAACCATTAGTTCCCGTGCATATTGCGATGCCATTGCAAGAGCTTATAACGAATTCAAAAAACAGTTTGTCAAATGAGTGCTTTAAAGACATTAACCAACGGCTTACTGAAGGAGAATCCAACTTTCGTGCTTGTGCTCGGAACCTGTCCTTCACTTGCAGTGACCACCGCCGCCATCAATGGAATAGGCATGGGTGCTGCCACCACCTTTGTGCTGCTATTTTCAAACCTCTTTATTGCGCTCCTGAAAAACTGGATTCCCAATAAAGTCCGTATTCCCTTATTCATTGTCATCATTGCTACGTTCGTAACCATTGTCGACCTCGTCATGCAGGCCTACACGCCAGACCTCTACAGTGCTCTCGGTGTGTTTATTCCGTTGATTGTCGTTAACTGCATCATCCTTGGCCGCGCCGAAGCTTTCGCACAGAAAAACTCTGTATTCGCTTCAATCCTCGATGGCATCGGAATGGGAATCGGTTTCACACTGGCAATCACCCTGATGGCCAGCATCCGCGAAATACTAGGAAACGGGACCATCTTTGGTATCCAGCTACTGGCTGAAGGTGCAAAGACTGTATTGCTCTTCATCATGCCTCCGGGAGCTTTCATCACTTATGGCTTCCTGATTGCCATTGTCAACAGAATGAAAAAAATCTACAACTTCTAAAGCCACCGCCCTATGGAAATGATTAACATTATTATTCTTGCCATTCTGGTCAACAATGTTGTGCTGGCTCAGTTTCTCGGCATTTGTCCTTTTCTGGGAGTGTCAGGAAAAATATCCACGGCTGTGGGTATGGGCGCTGCGGTAGTCTTTGTGATGGCTTTGGCCAACCTTGTCACCTACCTGATTCAATTCTTCATTCTTGTTCCTTTGGGAGTTGAATTTATGCAGACCATTACATTTATTCTGGTGATTGCCTCTTTGGTTCAGATTGTTGAGATTATTCTGAAGAAAGCCAGCCCCGGATTATATCAGGCACTGGGAATTTATCTGCCGCTGATTACCACCAACTGTGCTGTTCTTGGTATTGCAATCCTGGCAGTTCAGAAAGATTACAACATGATTGAAAGTGTTGTTTACTCTGCAGCAACCGGTGTCGGCTTCACCCTTGCCATGGTACTTATGGCCGGTCTGCGTGAGCAAATGGAAACCACCGGTTACCCGAAAGGAATGAAGGGTTTCCCGCTGTCACTTGTGACCGCAGGTCTCCTCTCTCTTGCATTTATGGGCTTTGCAGGTCTTGTATAAGACATTGCAAATAAACCAATACAACCTGAATCCCCGTTGGTGAAAGCTGATGGGGATTTTTTTGCACAACGCGCAACGCCATTGAAGTCATCAAGTTCGTAAAGTTCGAAAAGTAAAAAGGCGACGTTAATGCGTGCGGAATACGGCGCAATGCACAATGCACAATGCACAGTGCACAATGCAAATGCGTAACGACTTCCGCTTACAGCGGAATAAATTCCACGTTTGTAACGCGTAACGTGTAACGACTACTCCCTTCTTCAGAACATCTTCTTCAATTCTTCGGGCAAAGCATTTTTATTCACCATGACAGCCACTGTTTTCAGCATGAAATACCCCTGATTCATGCAAATGTAGCCTTTGTTGCGGCCATATTCGCCCCATGAATTCTTTATGAGATAACAGGTGTCGCCGTTGTATTTTTTCATTTTACCTACAATGTGCATCACATGATCAACCGTGGTTTCATGAGTGTCAAACATC
>CAZJOL010000226.1:0-4681 GCA_964547605.1 uncultured Bacteroidaceae bacterium
ACTGTGCTGTTGCAGGTGAAAGTCTTGCGCATGGTTTTCAAATCCGGTTTGTATAGGCAGAATAATTTTATTAAATTTGTCCACAGCTCAATTCCCTCCTATGACTCTGACCATTGAGAACTTCATGTTGATTGGTGCCTTGCTGCTTTTTGTAAGCATTGTCATCGCACGCAATTCAGCAAGATTTGGTCTGCCGATGCTGATATTTTTTCTGGGTGTAGGCATGCTTGCGGGTAGTGAGGGTATTGGCGGAATTCAGTTTAATGACCCAAAGGCAGCCCAGTTTATTGGAGTTATCAGTTTGTGCATTATTTTGTTTTCATCGGGACTCGAAACTGATTGGAGCAGAGTTGGTCCTGTTCTTGGACGTGGATTGTTGTTATCGACTGTTGGTGTTGCGCTCACCGCAACGGCTGTTGGTCTCTTTGTCTGGCAGGTGACTGATTTTACGTTACCAGAGGGGTTGTTGCTCGGGGCTATTGTGTCTTCAACCGACGCTGCTGCTGTTTTTTCGATTCTCCGAGAAAAAAATCTTGCCTTAAAACCCGGCCTGCGTCCTACATTGGAGCTTGAAAGTGGTAGTAATGATCCTATGGCTTTTGTTCTGGTGATTGCCATGCTCGAATTGGTTGTGAATTCAGCATCGGGCTTTACCGATGTGATACAATCCTTTATTGCACATATGGCTGTTGGGGCTGTTGCAGGCTTTGGCTTTGGCTTTGTGGGTAAAGAAATTATCAATCGGATAAAATTATCATTCGAAGGATTGTATCCCATCCTGATGCTCTCGCTGGTGTATATTTCGTTTTACGCCACCGACCTGATGGATGGAAATGGGTTTCTTGCCGTTTATATTTGTGGCGTGTATCTTGGCAATCAGAAATTGATACATAAGCGGACAATTCTCAAAATGTTTGATGCAACGGCATGGCTTATGCAGATTATTCTTTTCCTTACTCTTGGTCTGCTTGTTTATCCGTCTCATATTGTTCCGTTTATTGGAATTGGTATTGCCATTTCTGTTTTTCTGATTTTGATTGCGCGACCAATTGCAGTTTTCATAAGTTTACTCCCCTTTAATTTTCCCTCGCGTGAAAAGTTTTTTATTTCATGGGTCGGGTTGCGGGGTGCTGTCCCTATTGTGTTTGCTACTTATCCAATGCTTGCGGGAATAGATAAAGCGGGAGTCATTTTTAATGTTGTTTTTTTTATTTCCATTACTTCTGTGTTGATTCAGGGTACAACATTGCCGGTTATTGCCCGATGGCTGAAGGTTACAGTTCCGCGCTCCATGCGACAGCAAACAGCTATTGACCGGCTTTTGGATGATGAAGATAAATCAGCATTGGAAGAAATTATTATTCCTGAAGGCAGCTTTGCTGTAGGAAAGCGTATTGTGGATATCCGTTTTCCAGCCACTTCTATTATTGCCATGATACGGCGCGGAGAGCGCTTTGTGACACCTAAGGGCTCAACCGTTATTGAAGCTTGTGATGTGTTGATGATTTTATCCGAAGACCGTAAAGATCTTCCTGCTGTTTACAGTAGTTTGAAAATCCCATTTGCTAACGCAACAGAAACTCCACCAGATAGGCCGCTCCGAAAACAAGCGATGCGACTCCGTTCATTGTTCCGAAAGCGAGGTTGATCTTTTTCAGTCCGTAGAGGCGGACAATCAGATGCTGATAAATTATTAATGCGGCAAAAAGAACAATGCCCGCAAGCGCAATGATATCGCCGTAAACGATGAATCCGAAATGAAACATCAGCATGATTGAAACAGCATGAAACACGGCGGCAAGCAGCAATGAGCGCTTATATCCCAGTGTTGCAGGAATGGAATGCAGCTTTTCCTGCCGGTCGAATTCCATATCCTGCAGTGCGTAAATGATGTCGAATCCTGCGGTCCAGAGCATCACGCCAAAACACAGAAACAAAAGACCGGGATCGAAAGTTCCGGTGACTGCAATGAAAGTGGCTGCTGGTGCTATTCCCAGGCCGATGCCGAGAACAATATGTGCCAGCGCTGTGAACCTTTTTGTGTAGCTGTACCCGAGTATAACCAGCAATGCAACTGGGCTGAGCCATAAACACAATTCATTGATAAGTGCTGCCAGCAGAACAAAAACAGCTGATGAGATGATTGTGAGCATCAGTGCCTGCATGGGTTTTATAACCCCTGCCGGAATCTCACGGTTTTGTGTACGCGGATTTTTTGCATCAATGCGGTGATCGGTCCAGCGGTTGAACGACATGGCCGCAGTGCGGGCTGCAACCAATGCCAGCAGAATCCAGAGGGCAGTGAGCCATGAAGGTAATTCAAAACCGGAGTAAAGCGCAAACAGAAATCCGACCAGCGCAAAAGGAAGGCTGAATATGGTGTGTGAGAATTTTATAAGACGAAAAAACCGGATCATCTCAAGTGTGTTTTCTTGCGACTGATGCGGTTTGCAGCATAAAGCAGCAATGATATCACAAGCAGCAATCCGGAAACAATGCTCATGCCGCGTCCGATATAATCTCCGTTTTTGGCATAAAAAGTAATGACATCGTTTGCATTGACGGTGTTTCTGATCACATCGCGCGTCCAGTATTCGGTACGTTGAATAACATCGCCACGCTGATTGATGAAGCACGAAATGCCAGTGTTGGCCGCACGCGCAATGGATCTGCGGGTTTCAACCGCCCTGAGTCTTGAATACACAAAATGCTGCCGGTGTCCGCCGGTATTTTTCCACCAGCCGTCGTTGGTGATGACGAAAATCAGCTGTGCGCCTCTGGTGACAAATTCTGTTACAAATTCACCATAAACGCTTTCGTAGCAGATAACGGCGCTGACAGGGACTTTGCCTTTGTCATACACTGTGCGGTCCTTGCTTTTGCCCAGTGTTCCGATGGTTCCGCCCAAATCGATGGCCAGTTTCTCAATCGGTTTTATCAGATGAACAAAAGGCATTTGCTCGACACCGGCCACCAGCTTGCTTTTGTGATAGGTAACCGGAATAACGAGCGAATCCATAAACAATGCTGTATTGAATGCTTCATACCAGAGCTTGCTGTTGTAGCGCCTTGCCGAAGGGCCCAGTGGTTCACCTGGCCTGAACATCCGGAAAGTGCCTGCACCTGAAACGAACTGAGATTGCGGTGCATATTCCACCAGAAATTCCTTTATTTTTCTTATGCTGAGCGAATAGTGAAATTCATCTTCAAACATGCCTTCCTGCAGCACGCTTTCCGGAGCTACGATGAAATCAACGTTTGAGTCAACAACGGTTTTTGCCTTTGCAGAAATAATCCTGTCCATAACCTCGTGCACACCCAGCTTGTATTCTTCGGTATACGGATTCAGATTGGGCTGCAGCAGAACGATGTCAACCGGATTTGATTTTTCCTCGTAGGTGTAATAACGCCAGAATGACCATGCAGAGGGAAGAGCAAAAATTAATAATACTGAAACCATGAGCGCATTTCTGCCGCGGACACAGATCTTCTTTTTGAAAAGACAAGGAGTGATAAGGAGAAAAAGCAATATGTTTATAATCCAGATCCAGAGCGAGCCGCCGTGAACTCCGGTGAATTCATACCATTGAACCCAGGACACGCGCGAAGCGAAAACATTTCCAAGTGTAAGCCATGTCCATGATAAATCCCAGTCCTGATGCAGGAATTCAAATGCAATCCAAAGTACTGGAAGAATGGCAATTCCGACAATCTGGTTTTTCAGTTGCTGCCTGACAAATGCTGAAAACTGCATTACGAGCGCCATCAGAAGACTGTTCACCAGAATGGCAAACAATGCGCCGACCTCGGTGGAGTTCCATATCCAGTAAGTAGTGGCAGCGTTCCAGAAAACAAAAGTGATGTAGCTGTAGCGGAATGTGGCCATCAGACGGAAACGACCGGGATTCTGCCGGATTTGCTCAACAACAATCAGCAATGGAATCAGCGCAATGAAAATCAGAAACGGAAATCCTCTGAGCGGCCAGGCAAGGCCGAGAAGTAGCGCTGATAAAAGATTAAGAAGAATCAGATGTTTTTTCTTCAGATCCGGCATATTCTTTTTTTTGCGAAGTTACAAAAAAATGCCCTTATTCGGGTTTTGCACATGCCACGATTCCTTGTATCTTTGCAAAAAATTTCAGACCTATGCCCGAATTATCCGAACAGGAAATTTTGCGCCGCGAAGCGCTGACTCAGTTGCACGAACTTGGCATTGAGCCTTACCCTGCCGCATTGTATCCCGTCACCGCCTACTCAGGCGAAATACTTGAGGAATTCAAATTGAACCCGGCTACGGATAAGTTCAAGGAAATTTCGATTGCAGGCCGTATTATGACCCGCCGTATTATGGGTGCTGCCTCATTTGCAGAGATTCAGGACGTGCAGGGACGTATTCAGGTGTATTTCAAACGCGATGATTTGTGTCCGGGTGAAGACAAAACTTTGTACAATACCGTTTTCAAAAAACTGCTCGATATCGGCGACATCATTGGTGTTAAGGGATATGCTTTTATTACACAAACCGGTGAAACTTCGGTACATGCCCAGTCATTTACTCTGCTGAGCAAATCTGTGAAACCTCTTCCGATTGTAAAGGAAAAAGATGATAAAGTGTACGATGCATTCACCGATCCGGAACAGCGCTACCGCAACCGCTCGCTTGATCTGATCGTCAATCCGC
>CAZJOL010000227.1:0-4664 GCA_964547605.1 uncultured Bacteroidaceae bacterium
TGAATTCGGCCTGTGCTTTCGGCAGATCATTCAGCTGATACGAAGAACGTGCAATGATGGCCGATGCTTCGTTCCTGTCTTTCGGAGCCACCGTTGCTTCATCAATCACTTTCTGCGCCGACACAATGGCCTCGTAATATAATTCGCCGTTGAATTGAGCATACATTGTATTACGCTGTGCTTCCTGCTTGTTCGTAACCGACTGCGTAATTCTTTCAAGCTCGCTGTAACGTTCAACTGCTTTCGGGTAATTTTTCGCATTGAAATAAATGCGCGCCGATTTCAACAAAGAAGTTTCCGTGAATGTAGAGAAAGGTTTTGAAACGACAAACTCATATCCGGTCTGTGCATTCTGAAAATCTTTCTGACCATAGAGACATTCCGAACGATAGAAATGCGCGTTCTGAATGAATGCTCCATCCGGAAATTCGTCAATGTATTTTCCAAATGCCACCGCAGATGTTTCACAATCTCCATCCAGATATTTATTTTCTGCTGCCAGATAAACCATGCTGTCCTTTTCCATCTGCGATACAGAACTGCCCTGCGCACTCACAAGATCAATCCAGTCCGGAATACGGTCCATGTCGGTATAAATGGCTTTCAGATTCATCCAGCCCTGTTTTGATTCTTCTGAACCTTTGTATTCAGAAACCAGTTGTTTGAATGCATCAATGGCTTTATCGTTCTGACCCAGAATCCTGTAAATACTTCCTTTCTTTAGCATGGCCCTGGCACGCAGCGAACTTTCAGGATATTCAGCAATCAACTTTTCGTATGATGATAGCGCCTGTGTGTTCTGATCCTGAATTTCATAGGTAATCCCTGATTCAAAATAAGCATCATCAGAAAAACGTGAGGATGGGTATTTTGTAAACAACATGGAAAGCGTGTTCTGCTTTGCAGTGAAATTTCCCTTCACTCCTTCGCATTTCGATTTCTGCAGCAACGCGTAATCCATGTTTTCGACATTCATGGTGAGTGACTTCTCGTACCATTCTATCGATAGTGCGTATTCGCGCAGAATGTAGTAGCAATCGGCCAGACGAAGGCTTGCATCATTTCTGAAAAATTTGTCATCCTTTTCGCCATATTTAAAATAAGATTCAAAACTCGATGCTGCATTCTTGTAGTTTTTGCGCTGCATCTGCGAATATCCGAGACCATAGTATCCACGCGCAAAATAGCTTACTTCGGCCGAAGCCGGATACTTTACAAACATGTCGTAATTCACGGCAGCCGAATCATACTGCTGTTTGCGGTAATGTGTTTCACCTTTCCAGAACAAAGCTTCTGCGCGGATTTTCCTGTCATATGTGTAGGTGATTGCCTTGTTGAAAAGTACCAGAGCGCCGTTGTAATCACCGGAATTGAACAACTCAACGCCATGGTAATAATTTACTTTCTGATATGCAGTCCAGATGCGCTCATTCTTCACCTTGATTCCTTCAATAACAACAATGGCATCTTTATAATTTCCTGTAGACATAAGCAGTTCAACCAGCAATTCACGCGCTTCTTCGGCACGCAGCGATTTCGGAAAATCATTCAGATATTGCTGCAACGATTTGATGGCGCCATTGTACGGATGAAAATCAAGTTCATATGATAGTCTTGCAAAATTGAATAACGCATCTTCCGTAATGGCTGGATTGAATTTCAGGCGATATGCATCGTTAAAACAATTGAGCGCGTATTTCTTGTTTCCCATTTTCAGATAACAGTCGGCCAGATGATAGCTCGTATTCTGATTGAGCGAATCCTCGAGCGAAGTCACATTTGAAAAATGCACGGCTGCTTTCTGATAGTCCGTATTGACGTAGTATGTGTAACCCAGCAAATACTCATCTTCCCGGGTTAACGGAGTGGACGTTTTGGCTGCATACTGCTCCAGATATGGCAATGCCGATTTGTAATCTTTTCTGGCAATGTATGCATCGCCCACCATGCGCGCCATTTCGGCCTGCCGCTTTACATTCGGATTTTCGAGCATGGGCGGAACAAAAGCGATCAATTCGTCATACTTGCTTTGCAAATAATAAATCTGAGAAATATAATACGGAACCACGCCACCGAATGTCTCATCATTCACCAGTTTGTTGAAAGCGCCCAGCGCCACTTCGTACTGTCCTTCCGAATAGCTGATATGTCCGTAATAATACGATGCCGGTGCAGCCCAGTGGGTTTCCCCATCTTTCACCTGCATGAAGCAACTGCGGGCCTGCAGCATTTCCTCATTCATGAAATGCGCATATCCTTTTTTGAAATAATATTCTGCCTGCTGCTCCTTCGATAAATGCTGCGGATTCATGGCGTCGAACGATTTCACCGCCTTGCTCCAGCTCTTGTCACGATAATAAATACTGCCAAGGTAAAAACCGGCCATTGGCGTAAAACTGCTTTCGGGATGCTTCGAAATAAAAGTGTGCAAGAGCCCTCTGGCATCGTTATTCAGAAGCTCGTACGAACAACGGGCCATCTGAAATTCTGCTTCAACGCGCATCGGATCTTCTTCATTCGGTATGCAGTCAATCACCTGCTGATACGCTTCGCGGGCTGCGCCAAATTTTTCTTTTGTCATCAGATCGCCTGCCGATGTGAAAATGGCAAACGGATCGCTATACTCACGCGTAAGCTGTCCCATTGAGGCAAACTGCATCAGCAACAGCCCGGCCATGAGTAAAAATCGTGTGTTTCTCATATCTGTGAAAGATTTTGAACGATAAAATTACTTCGATAACAAATCGCTTATTTATAAGAGGTGCAAACTTATCAACAACAGTTTTTTAATATTCTGCTGCTATTGTTCACAAATCACAGATATAAGTGCTGCATCATTCCGGTTCGATATAATTACTATTTTTACAAAACGTTTGCAGAGACCAAATATTACACAACGGCATTGAAACAGAAATTCAGACAGGGAATCACTCTTCAGGGACAATTGAACTTCATCAGTTTCATTTTTATCATTGGAGGAATTGTCCTGATGTCATACCCGAAAACATTTTACTTCGGTGTGCCGCTGGTGGTTTTATTGTTGCCGGTCCTGTTGTCGATCCGCGGAACCGATATCGATTATTCAGAAAAAACATTCCGGAAATGGATATGGTATTATGGTTTTAAAATCGGCAAAACTATTTCACTCGACGGATATACTTTTGCCGAGCTGCGAAATTATTATGCCTGTCATACCATGGGCTGCGAAAGCATTTCAGGCACATACACCGCCAAAACGTTCGAAATTCTGCTTGGTGGCCCAAACAAACCAAAAATAATTTTCACCGAAATACCCAACTATGCTACTGCGCGCAAGGCACTTGATGAAATCTGTGCGCAGTCTGGTCTGGAGCTCATCGATTCATACGAAGCCATGATTGACCGGGTAAGGAATTTACCTCATTCCGATCCGGGCCGGATGCGATAAACAGCAACTTTAACTTTCTTATTGAAGATGCTCAACTTTTTTAACCCGTGAAAAAGTAAATATCTTACATTTGCAGAAAATAGCAAAAGTAACTCACCCGGATTTCGAAAACCGCCTTTAATGAGAACAAAGTACATTGATCTGATCGAACAGACATTTGAATTTCCACAGGAAGAATTCAAAGTGGTTGATAATGAGCTGTTATGGAACGATATCAACCTGATGCAGATTATTGAACAGTACGGAACACCACTGCGGATATCATTTGTACCCAGCATCAGCCGCCAGATTCAGAAGGCCAAGCGTATGTTCAATGTAGCTATGGCCAAGGTAGACTATCAGGGTGAATACTTCTATGCCTATTGTACCAAAAGCAGTCATTTTGCCCATGTGCTCGAAGAAGCGCTGAAAAATAATGTTCACCTCGAGACCTCAAGTGCATTCGATATTCATATCGTTGAACAACTTTTTGAGGAAAATAAAATCAATAAAGATACTTTCATTGTCTGCAACGGATTCAAACGTCAGCAGTACATTGAGAACATTTCACGGCTGATAAATGCCGGATTTTCGAACTGTATTCCGGTCATTGATAACAAAGAGGAACTGCTCGAATACAAGATCCGGCGCGGCGTGAAGGCCAATCTTGGAATCCGCATTGCAGCAGAGGAAGAGCCGATGTTTGAGTTTTATACATCGCGGCTGGGTGTTCGTTACAATGATATACTGCCGTTCTACAACCTCTATGTCCGCAATCACCCGAATTTCGATCTCAAGATGCTGCATTTTTTCATCAACACCGGCATCAAGGATTCGGCCTATTACTGGAGTGAGCTTACAAAGTGTGTGAATGTCTATGTGGAGCTGAAGCGCATTGCACCTACGCTTGATACACTCAATATCGGCGGTGGTTTTCCAATTAAAAACTCACTCGTGTTCGATTACGACTACGAGTACATGGCTGAGGAAATCATTGCTCAGATCAAAAACATCTGCAATCAGAACAAAGTTCCGGAACCCAATATTTTCACTGAATTCGGCTCCTACACAGTGGGTGAAAGCGGTGCGGTGCTCTATTCCATTCTTGGACAAAAGCAGCAGAACGACCGTGAAATGTGGAATATGATCGACAGCAGTTTCATGACTACCCTGCCCGACACATGGGCGCTCAATCAGCGATTTATTCTGCTGGCCATCAATTACTGGGACTATGAGTATCAGCGCATCTTTCTCGGCG
>CAZJOL010000228.1:0-4659 GCA_964547605.1 uncultured Bacteroidaceae bacterium
GCACTTTCGGCTCCGGAATTGGTTTTGGCGAATATCGCCTCTGGCGTGTGACAAGGCAGACTTTTCGAAGCCGTTTTTCCATCGCGGACGTAAGTGACTGTAATTCCCCGGTCATTTGAGCGAAGCAGATAGCCGGCAATAATACGCAATCGCGCAGCTTCATTTGAGGCGGGAACATATTTTTTCAGGCGATCGGCTTTTTGCTGCACGGTTTCTCCTTTGATGTCAATGATGACATCACCGATCTGCAGATCATCATCTTTCACCATCGACTCATTCAGATAGCCGCTTACAACCGCTTTGTTTTCAATAAATGTCAGCTTGTAATTTGCATAATTTCTTCCATAGAATTCATTGCTGAATTCCTGACCGAATCTGGGATATGCGTGTGTATCGTTGATACGCGTGATCATTTCCAGAATGACGGTTTGTGTTTCTACTTCGTCTTTGGCTGCAAGAATTTTCTGAATAAATTCATTCGGAATGTTGTGCCAGTCTTCACCAATCAGATGCCGGTTCGGAAAGAAATATTCAATCATATTATAATATCTGAATACGGTCAGAAGTCTGAATCCATCGTCGTTCCAGCTGATGGTTCTGTAACTGCGTTCATGATCAAATGACGGGTTGCCGACATTTTTATTTAATGAAATGTAATATTGTAATTCTCCACGTTTCGAATTTCTGATTTTCACAAGAGCCGCACTGAGATTAACCCCCAATGTTGTTGTATCAGTAATCCAACTGAGTTCAGGAGTAAGTTTCGTATTCTTTTTTATTTTCATTTTATTCCCTTTGCCGCTCACAGGGCCCAGTTTGTTCACCCAGGCCAGCAGGGAATCATTGCGTTGTTTTTGATCTGCAATGGGCAGATAGGCAGGAAGGAAACGGAACAATTCGTTGTCCCAGTTGTAGTTTCCGGCAGCAATGGCCGGATGGTAATATTTCAGAAAACCCCAGACTTTGCAGAGCAATGCGAGATTGTCGACCTGTACGCGGTTTGTAAATTCAATATCAATTCCGCTTGATTTTGAAAACGCGGTGTCCTGATCTGCCTTATATTCCGTGCCTTTTATTTTAGGCGCTTTCAGATAATCCTTTCCATCAACAAGCAGTTGAAAATCATCGGCCCAGAGCGATCCGCTGCCGTTTAATATAACACCGACATATATGGTTTCAGCCCCTTTTCCAAGCGAAAACTGCGGCGTATTGAACTGATACCAGTCATTGGTTCCATATAAATTCGAAACACTGTTGGTGAAATAATAATTGTTGCTGCTGCCGTCAATCCGCACGAAGAGCGATGCGATGCCATTATCAACATTTTCGGTTTTCATGAATGCCTTGAACTGAGCTGTTTTTCCGGTGAAACTGACAGGAATGGCAAACACAAAGCATCCGAAATCATCTTTGGCGGCATCGGCATTGCGGACGATTTCCAGCGCGTTGTTGCCTTCGTGTTTTATGGTGCTCTGAATGGTACAGGAATAATTGCTGCCCCACATAAAACTCTTTTCCGGAAGTGCATTGCCGGTCGGCGAATTTTCGAAAGTGAAATCGGCGGTAGCTTGCGCAAACATTGCCGTTGAAGCAATCAAAGAAAAAACAAAAGATAATACTCGACTCATGATTTTTTGTTTCAAAGTTAATAATCTGCTTAATATCTGGCGCCGATTTGAAATCCGTGACAGATATAAAACAATCGCACGGTTGGCAAATCCGCGCGATTGTTTTTTGGGTTTTTAAAACTATTCTCCCAGATACGTCATCACTGGTCTGAAACCGACAGTTGGTGCGGGTCCGGTGTAAGGTGCCACACTTTCGATACGCACATCGGCACCAGGCGACATCCATGAACCACCCACCACAATGCCGCTCTGAGCAACCATTTCAGCAGCATTGCCCGACATGTCATACAGACCATAATCGTTCGGAGCATAATGTCCGGTGATGATTGTCTGGAATGCGCCATCTTCGGAAAAACTTTCAGCAGCTTCTGTAACCAGCTCGTATTGCTGTTTTTCGTAGTTATAGGTGATATGTCTTTCATTCAGTGTTCTGAAATTGCAGAGATAGCATCCTTTTGCATTGCGCAGATAAGGTCCTCCCCAGGGATAGGGCGACAGTTGAAGACCACCGCGTGCAGCCCAGATCCATTCTTCGCGCTGCGGCAGGCGGAACGCGCATTTCTGTGGTCCGTTCTCTTCTTCATATTTTTTGGTGAGCCACTGACAATACATCTCTGCACCCTCTCTCGATACATTCACCACAGGATAATTGTCGTAGGCGGGATGACTGAAATAATTCTCAACCATCGGCTGATTGTAGCTGTTGTCCATTTGCCATTTTGTTGTGTCGGGCAGCGCTTTTTTGTAAGCTTCCATGTCGCCGCTCGCTTTCAGATCGGCCAGAAATGTCCGGTACTGCTTGTTGGTGACTTCGGTCTTCGACATAAAGAATGCCTGAATGGAAACGCTCGTGGAATCAATCTCACAGGTTCCCATTGGCACAAATGCAAATCCATCCGGCGCTTTTACCGGTTTGTTTTTGCCCGGACCGAATGATGTAAAAACGATAAACCCCATTAACAGAAAAATGCCCCATTTGATTTTGTTTGTTTTCATGACTGGTGATTTTGTTTATATATGTATGAGAGAGATTTTACTTTTTTATTGTTCCTGTGTACGTGATTACAGGCCGGAATCCAACGGTTGTACATGGCCCGTCGAATTTCTGGATGCTTTCAATCCGCACATCATATCCGGTCGATTTCCATGAACCGCCTACTGCAATGCCGCTCTGCTGGACCATTTCGGCAACATTGCCCGACATGTTGTATAATCCGTAATCGTTGGGTTTATAGGATTGTACCGGAGCAGTGATGTCCGCAACATCATGCAGAATACCTGCATAATCCGTGTCACGTATTACTTCGTAAGTTCCGGTGGTGTCGTTGTAATGAATGTTTTCTGAACCCATATGAAAAAAGTTGCACCGCCAGCCATCTTTATCCAGCATGTGTTCTCCGGGCCACGGATACCACCAGGTATTCTGGCCACCTCTGGCTGCCATTACCCATTCTTCGCGAGTAGGCAGCCGCACCTCGTTGATGTTTTCACCATAGGCCTCGCGCATTTTTTTTGTCAGCCACACACAGTAATTTTGAGCCTGAGCGCGTGAAATGTTCACCACCGGATAATCATTGTAGGCCGGATGGCGGAAATAATATTCCACATAGGGCTCGTTATAGGCCAGTTTATCACGCCACTGAAGGGTGTCGGGCAATGCTTTGTTGTAGGCTTCCATGTCGCCGCTGGCTTTCAGGTCGACCAGATATTCGCGGTAATCTTTGTTGGTGACCTCTGTTTTGGACATCCAGAATGCCTGTACCGAAAAAGTGTCGCTGCCGATGGAGGTTGTTCCCATCGGGATAAATGCAAATCCTTCAGGCGTTTTTATCGGCTTCTTTTTATCAGGCTCAAACGAAGAAAAAACAATTAATCCCGATAAAAGAATAAAGCCCCAAATGATTTTATTTGTTTTCATAACTGGTGATTTTTCTCATGATTATTTGAGAAGATTTACTTTTTCATTGTTCCTGTGTACGTGATTACCGGCCGGAATCCAACGGTTGTACATGGGCCGTCGAATTTCTGGATGCTTTCAATCCGCACATCATATCCGGTCGATTTCCAGGAACCGCCTACTGCAATTCCGCTCTGCTGGACCATTTCGGCCACATTGCCCGCCATGTTGTATAATCCGTAATCGTTGGGCCAGTAAGACAATGCCGGTGCTGTTATATCAGCTGCATCGTTGATCGATCCAGCTATTCCACAGCTTCCATATTTACCCCAGACTTCCATTTTCCCGGTAGAATCATTGTAATGGACGCTTTCAGCGCCCATGTTTCTGAAGTTACAGGCATACTTGTGTTCTTTTTCATTAAAAAGAGTGACTCCCTTCCAGGGATACACTGCTTCGGGATTATGTCCCCGGGCAGCCAGCACCCACTCTTCGCGATAGGGCAGGCGAACGTCATTAATGTTTTCGCCATAGGCCTCGCGCATTTTTTTCGTCAGCCATACACAGTACATTTCGGCCTGAGTGCGTGAAATGTTCACCACAGGATAATCGTTGTAGGCCGGATGGCGGAAATAGAATTCCACATAAGGCTCGTTGTAGGCCAGTTTGTCGCGCCACTGAAGGGTGTCGGGCAGCGCTTTGTTGTAGGCTTCCATGTCGCCGCTGGCTTTCAGGTCGACCAGATATTCGCGGTAATCCTTGTTGGTGACTTCCGTTTTGGACATCCAGAAAGCCTGCACCGAAAAAGTGTCCGCGCCAATGGTGGTTGTCCCCATCGGGATAAAAACGAATCCTTCGGGTGTTTTTATCGGCTTGTTTTTGCCCGGCACAAAGGCCGAAAGCAGCGCTGATCCTGCAATCAGCAATGCAATTATTTGGATTTTTCCTGGTTTCATGGGTTGGCTTTTTGTTGTTTAACAGAAATGTTAACGAAAGTAAAGGTCTGAATATTTTACAAAGGGGGTAAATATTTCAGAGAAATTTTTTTTGCGAATAAAAAAATGATTGTATATTTGCAGTCCGAAATGCGGAAGTAGCTCAGTTGGTAGAGCACGACCTTGCCAAGGTCGGGGT
>CAZJOL010000229.1:0-4639 GCA_964547605.1 uncultured Bacteroidaceae bacterium
TATTAAGCCTGCCGCTAGCGTTCATCCTGAGCCAGGATCAAACTCTCCATAGTAAATTTGATCTTGAATGTCTCGGATCTATCTCTCAAAGTTCTCAACTTTGGGATACGCACTATCTTGTCTATGCTTCAATATTTCAAAGAACGTTTGTTCTATTTTTTTTGCCCCGCTTCTTTCGATTTGGGAGTGCAAAATTAATTCTTTTTTTTATTCCCGCAACTTTTTTTTAAAAAAAGTTTTCAACATCACTTTCTCTCTCCAATCGGTCCGTTGTTCAAACGGGAGTGCAAAGGTAAACCTTTTTTTTATTCCCGACAACTTTTTTGAAAAAAATTTTCAATCCGATTTTTTTATTCTCAACGATCCGTTGCTCAAACGGGAGTGCAAAGGTAAACCTTTTTTTATTCCCAGCAACTTTGTTCGTACTTTTTTTAATTTTTTTTGCGGCTTCTCAGTGAACGGTCCGTTTGCGTTCCAAACGGGAGTGCAAAATTACGCATTATTTCCAATCTGTATAATTTTTTTAAAGTTTTTTTTGATTATTTCTTAAATACTTGTTTTTTAAATATTTAATCAGCCAAATTTTTTCGAATCTTTTCTTCTTTTTCGCCTATACCTTATAATATTATATAAGCAATGCCTCACCCGAATGATACGACGACCGTACCAGCGGTCCACACTCCGCATGACTGAAACCAATATCCAGAGCCACCTTTCTTATTTCGGCAAACTCCGCCGGCGTGTAGTACTTCTCAACCTTCGTGTTTTCATTTCGCGGCTGCAAATACTGTCCAACAGTAAGTATACTGGCTCCCGTTCCCCTGATATCCTTTATTGTTTCGAAAATTTCTTCCATGGTTTCGCCAAGACCGGTCATGATTCCGCTCTTAACACGCAATCCCATCGAAAATGCAATGCGCAAAACATCCAGACTCCTGTCGTATTGAGCTCCGGATCTGATCTGACGTGTCAGACGTCTTACTGTTTCAATATTATGGCTGAAGATATCCGGTTTTGCATCTGCAACAATTTGTATCAAATCCTTCTTTGCATGAAAATCTGGGACAAGCACCTCCACTGTCACTGCCGGATTCCGCCTGCGAACAGCTTCAATGCAATCCGCCCAGTGCTGTGCGCCTTCATCCTTGAGGTCATCGCGTGTTACCGATGTGATAACGCAATGCTTCAGTTTGAAATGCTCCACAGTGAGAGCCAGACTTTCTGGCTCAGTAGAATCAGGAGTGAACGGCTTTGTGTGATCCACCGCGCAAAAACGACAATTTCGCGTGCAGGAATTGCCCAGAATCATAAACGTAGCAGCGCCTGCAGCCCAGCATTCGCCTATGTTGGGACACTTTCCGCTTTCACAGATAGTGTGTAAACAACCGGCTGATAACGCCGATTTCATTTTGGAATATACATCAGCCGATGGTAAGCGGCTTTTGAGCCATTTCGGTTTTGTGGCCGAGGGCGTTTTTTTATCATTGTGTTCCATTGAAAAAATCAGGGATTGTATCGCTTTCCGAAATTGGCAGAGATGTAGAAAGAGATGAAAAAGTTTTTGTTTTCGTTATAGGCCATAATCGGAATCTTCTTAGCGAAAACATCTGCAATTATGCCGGTTTCAATATATCTGACCATGCTTTTTTCCGGACCGTATTCAAAACTAAAGCCGGCCTTGAAATAAGCACCGGGGAAAATTTTGCTTTCACCGAAACCTTCGAGAAATGGCCCGCGGCCGTAAATGTTGGACAAATCATGTACCTCAGGATTATAACGCTGCAGAATCAGGTCGTAATAATACGTGGAAGAAGAGTTGTCGAGTATGTACAGATAGGATGGTTTTGCCAGGGCAAAACTTGCCCCGAAACAATAGAACCTGCGCACATCAACGCCGCCCCAGTAAGGCTTTTCGTTCAAAACTCTGAGACTTCCCAGCCCGATGCGACTGAGGTATACGTAATACTGTTTGCCATAAACGAATTTGCGTGCTTCATCAAACATATACACATTCCCCATTTTAATCTCCTTGGGGTGTTTCATATTTACAATGTCGAAGTCGATGAAACGGCCTGAATTGACCGTATTGCGCTGTCCCCATCGAAAGCCCATTCCCAATCCTTCACTATGCGCAATAAAATGAAATGAATACTCTCTTTTTAAAATAAAACCCGGCTCATTTCCGGTCTGGCCGGCGGTCTGAGCACGGGAAGTAATAACCGAAAAAAAGCTGACGAATAATATGACTAATACACTATGCAGTCTCATATAACGCAGCAAAAACCGGCATTGGCCGGAAGCATTTATGCTCTTGTATCTTCGGCTGGTGCGGCTTTCTGTACACTGCCATTATGATAAGCAGGACATGTGTGTTGAGCACGGCAACCAGCAAATAAAACAACCATCAAAGAAACTACAAACGCTACAGCAATCAGTTTTTTCATAAGAGTTTAATTTTTAAGGTTCAAAATTAATAATTTCCGCGACATGAGGAAAATATTTTGCGTAATTTTACACTCATCTACTCAAAAAAACGTTTTTACGCAAAACATTATTGCATGGCAAGTATCACGCCAAAAATTGAAGCGTCCTGGAAAAATCTGCTGGCTGAAGAATTTCAAAAGCCTTATTTCATTCAATTGAAGAATTTCCTGCTTGAAGAAAAAACAATACATGCGGTATTCCCGCCCGGGGACAAGATTTTCAATGCTTTCGACCTGACTCCTTTCGATAAAGCAAAAGTGGTTATTCTGGGACAGGATCCATATCATGGCCGCGGTCAGGCACACGGACTTTGCTTTTCGGTCAATCCGGGAATAGCCTTCCCTCCTTCACTGGTCAACATTTTTAAAGAGCTGAAATCCGATCTTGGTTTTATGCCTCCTGCCACGGGAGAACTCAGTTCCTGGGCAAAACAAGGCGTGCTGCTGCTCAATACCGTGCTCACTGTGCGCGAAAACACGGCAGATTCGCACAAAAACAAAGGATGGGAGCAATTTACAGATTGTGTCATCAAACAGATTTCCGAAAAGAAAGAACATGTGGTATTTATTCTTTGGGGTAACAAAGCAAAAGTCAAAACACAGATCATCGATGCTTCGAAACACTGCATTCTGACAGCAGCACATCCATCGCCACTCTCAGCGACCCGCGGTTTTTTCGGCTGCGCCCACTTTTCGAAAACCAACGAATATCTGAAGAGTAAAAACATTGAACCCATCGACTGGCGCCTGTGATCAAAACAACAGCAATATCATTTCTTCTGATTTTGTCACTGAATGTGATGAGCCAGAAAAATGTGATTATTGCAACTGCCAGCGATGAAAATACGGAAACAAAATCGTTTGCTGATTCACTTGAACTGGAATCATATCTTCAGCAACTGCTCAGAGAACATTTTTCAGAAGGATTTTTATATGCGTCCTATCATTATCAGCAACCATGGTCATCAGAAAATCCATACGTTTTTGTTTCATTAAGTGAAAAAACGATTTTAAAACAAATCGCTTCCGGGAACGCTGATGAAGCGGTTCTCCAAAGTATCGGACTCAGTGAAAAACAATTCCGAAAATGGCAAACACCCGATCCGGAGAAGATTCTGGAATGGGAAAACAAAATTGTCAGCCATTACGAAAACAGCGGATTCCCATTTGCTTTGGTTTCATTCAATGTCGACTCAATAATCAATGACTCTGTCAGCGCATCATGGAACGTGCAGCCCGGGCCAGCCGTGGTTTTCGACAGCATCGTCCAGAAAGGCAAATTCAAACCTTCGGAGGGCTATATGTCCAGCTGGTTGAATATTGAAAAAGGCAAACCCTACGCTGAAAGTAAAATAGCCGAATATCAGCGCCGCCTGAAAATAAGCGCACTTATTGAAGAAGAAAAGCCCATGCAGGTTCATTTCACAAATGGGAAAGCGCGTCTGTACTTTTTTCTGAAAAAGAAGAAATCAAATTCATTTGATGGAATCCTCGGATTTTCGCCCGACAGGGACAATCCTGCAAAAATTGTTTTCAATGGTGATGTTAACCTGAGACTGACAAACTCTTTCAACCATGGCGATGTGCTTTCATTGAAATGGAAAAGCAGCGCCAATAAATCGCAGGAAGTAAATATCAAAGCTTCTGTCCCCTACCTCTTTAATCTGCCGGTCGGAATTAATGCGAGTCTTCATATTTTCAAGCGCGACACTTTGTATGTAAAAACAAAGCAGCATTACGGGCTGAACTTCTTTTCCGGCATCGCCAGCGAAATTGAGTTTTTTGGCGAAAACATTGAATCAAGGGTGATTGATCAGACCATTTTTGAAACTGCCACTATACTGCCGGCATGGGCCGACAGTCGCACAACAGCTGGCGGGTTACGCGTTTTTATCCCGTCTATCGATAATCTGATTGTTCCGCACAAGGGATTCATTCTTGCTTTCGAATCATCGGCCGGGAAGAAAAAAATCATGGTTAGTCCTGATGCGGTGGAAGGACTGTATGACAACATCGATCTGGAAACGCTTGTGATTTCAGGGACTTCTGAAATATCGCTCTATATGCCGGTTAAAGGCGCATTGCATATTATGGGCAGCACGCATTTCGGAATGATCGAAGCTCCGAAATTGTTTGAAAGTGATTTGTATCTCATA
>CAZJOL010000230.1:0-4613 GCA_964547605.1 uncultured Bacteroidaceae bacterium
GGCCCTGTTCTTGCCCATTTTTGCCCATTTTTCTATTTTTTTGCTGCAATGTGGGATAACAAATATTTATTGTGATCGATGGTTTTTGGTTGCTTCCGCAACCTGAGTGCTTCGCTTTAAAAGGCATTGCAAATCTCTCTGCGTCGATGTAATCGACCTGAGTGCATTGGCGTTTACATAGCATCCACAACGCTGAGAGCTCGCTTCACGTGAAACCACGTGAAACGCGGCAAGCTGTGACACAGTCGCGAGGCACTCAGGTTATGGAAAAGTCCATTATTCTTTTACAACCCGGAAATATTCCGAACTGTTATTCCCAAAATCGAATAGAAATCAAAATGCATTTATGCTTCTGACTACCCGCATTTTTTTATCAACCCCACTGCCATAAAGATGCAAAAAATAAACTCCTTCGGGTATTGTCGGAAGTTGAAAAGTCAGAGCATATCCTCCATTCAGAGTAAATGGCTCAGAATGATAAATTTGTTTTCCTTCAGAATTGAACAATTCCATTTGAACAGGATACAGAATATCCAATTCAGTTGAAACAGTAATGGTCTGATTGAACAGCGTGTTTATCTCTATCCCCGGCGCAGGGTTTTCGTTAATCACACTTAATACCTTCGAATAGCTTTCTTTTCCGTCAAAGTCAATTTGCCGAATACGATAGTATGTAATTCCTGTTTCACTATTTTCGTCAAGGAAAGAATATTCAACCGGAATATTACTATTACCTGATCCGGGAACAGAAGCTATACTATTGAAATATTCCGCATCAAAACTTTTTTGAATTTCAAATTCGTGGTTATTGGTTTCGCTGAGAGTTTGCCACTGCAGCAATATATCTCCGTTTTTTTCGTCCAATGAAAAATAGCCCCATTCAACAGGCAATGTTGTAGTTGGGAAAAGACTTATGGCAGCATAGCATGCATCACTTGGAGCAGCAAGTGTTCCTGGATTTGCGTCGAAAGGGATGCACAAAACGCGATAATCTTCGCCTATATTGCTGCCAAAATTTATCACCACACTGGTTGTTCCCTGTCCCGACACAATGCATGGATCAGTGCCATTGGGGCAGGCTGCTTCAATTACAACAGGGGGTGTTCTGTCTATAGCACGAATCATCCATTTGTAATATGTGGCATATGTTGTTGAAGTAATTGTATAAGTATAATCTGTATTTATCTGAGGATTGGGTTCGCCGGTAATAGTGCCGCCTGAAAGCTCACTGATTCGGCAATCTTCGCATAGGACTTTGATGTCATCAATTGCTTCAACAGGATCAGTACAAAATCCACCGCGGGCAAAACGGAGTTTAATATTAGCGGCAGAAGGCACTGAATAGGAAGCATAATGCCACAATCCATCAGGGAAATAATAATTCACAGGTCTTTGAACCCAGGTATAACCTTGCCCGATGGATGAATATAGTTCGGGGGTATATGTTGTGTAATCCTCATCAAAAGTATTGTCATAATCTGTTCCGCCACATGGATACCGCCACCGCCAGCCATATTTCACCATTGGATTTGCACAAAGCGAAGTGTTCAATTCTTTCGTGATAATTTGTGACCCATCGGTTGTTCTACAATATTCATAACCTGAATAAAATGCAGCACAATAATTTCCCCAAACCCCACTGTGATTTCCGGTATTGTTTGCACCGTTGCTCCACAAATAAACGTAAGCATCAGATGAGTTTTTGCGGCTTTTATAGGGTATTACATTTCCAGCCGGATCGTATGTAAAGGCGTCTGAAACAGGTCCATACCAACGATCCGAGTTGAAGTTTTCGATATAGGTTGTTGATCCATTAATAATTGGAGTTGGAACTGTTGTTGGCCCATCATCGGTTACAGCAATGTTGTCGATGGAAATTCTGTTTGTACCAGTTGCTGTTGGGCACCATAAACACACAGAAACATTTTGCCCGCCACAAATGAAACTTTCAAGAGAAATACTTTGCCTTGTGCAGTTACCAAGACCAGTTCCTGTATTGGGTGTTATTTCGCCCCATTTCACCCAGCCATTATCGTTTGGATTCATGTAATCGAAAGAGCAATAGCCTGTGACATTATAATAAATCCGAATTGCTCCCGATGAAATACTGGTTCTGTAAGAATCAAAGGATAGTTTGATTCCTTTGTTTTGTGGAACAGAAAAGGTGTTGGTTTGAAAACGGGCATTGCTGAAGTCCGTGTAAAAAACATAGTCTCCTGATGTACAAGCATAACTGTTACCAGCGTTTCTGGTAAAATTTGAGTTGCTTGCCATGTCGTAAGATGTAGTTGTAAAATCCTGACTCCAAAGGGTTGTTGCCGGAAAAGACGCGGTTACAAGAACATCATCCAGATAAAAAGAACTTGTTGAATTGCATTGAAACCGAATATAAATTATCATTCCTTTATATGCTGTTAAATCAACAGATTGCAAAAAACAAGAACTTTTGTTTGAAAGAGTTGTAAGTGTTGAAAAAGTACCGGTGCAAGATGTTGAACAAATTCTCACCGTTGGAAAACCGCTAGATCCAAAATATTCATAATTGAATGAAAGTGATGCAGAACTGCAACCAGCTGGAATTGAAATTGCTTTGGTTGTCAAATATTCAGAAGTAGTATTACCCCACCAGCCATAGCTTGTACATACAAATGAAGTGTTCGATGTGGGGTTTGCAGCACACCAGTCTCCAGCTGATGTAATATTGGAGTTTGATGCAGTCCCAAAATCATACGAAAACAACGTTGTCTGCCCAAAAGCCATAAAGGGCAACCAAATCAGCAGCAACAAAAATTGTCTCATAAAAATTCCCCCGGGTGTTTTTGCAATCAATTGAATCACAAATATACACCCTCACTTATGCGCGCGCAACACCTTTAACAAAAAAGGCGGGTTACAAACGGTTAACAACGGGCTAAAAAAGCCGTAGAATGTCGTTCAGGTTGGCCCAGACCAGGAGCAGCAGCAGGAGCCCAAACCCGATGTACTGGGCAATTTCGAGGACCTTCTCCGAAGGTTTCCTGCCGGTTATCATTTCAATGAGTACAAACATCACATGTCCGCCGTCGAGGGCCGGGATGGGCAGAATATTTAACACCGCCAGCATGAGCGACAGGAACGCGGTCAGGTTCCAGAAGGCCTGCCAGTCCCACACGCCCGGGAAAATCTTGCCCATGGTGATGAATCCGCCCACATTTTCATAGGCGCGCACATCGCGGTTGAACATCAGTTTCAGCTGTTTCCAGTATTCCGAAATCTTTGTTCCGGCCTTGCTGATTCCCGCCGGAATGGCTTCCCAGAATGTATAATCCTTGGTGGCAACATTGAAAAAGCGGTTCAGATCGGTTACAATCATCACTTCAAGCTGACCTTTGTCATTGACTTTAACGGGGTATGTCAGGTCTTCGGTGCCGCGCAGAACCCGAATGGTAATCTCCTGATTCTTATATTTTTCCACTTCGGATTTAAACTCATCGTGGTAATGAATCAGTTTCCCATTCACTCCGATCACGCGGTCGCCTTTTTTGATCTGCGATTTGGCATTGACAGAATTAGGAACAATGCTGTCGATAATCATCGGCATACGGGGCATAATCATGTTGGCGCGCTCCGAATCGATCATTTTCTTGAGAAAGTCGCTTGGAATGTTCAACACTTTTTCGGAGTCATTGCGAACAACCGTCAGTGTTTTTGCGTTTTCGAGCAGCATGTTTGGAACGATGTCGAAAAAATCTTCGATGATAATATCGTCCACTTTTAATACCTTGTCGCCGGTACGAAGTCCGGTCTGCATGGCCAGGGAATCAACGGCGATACCGTCTTTCAGTTCGGTATTCGGCAGATATTTTTCGCCCCATGCCGACAACATCAAAATGTAGATGAGCATTGCCAGCAGGACATTCATCACAACGCCGGCCACCATGATAATGAATCGCTGCCAGGCCTTTTTGCTGCGGAATTCGTGTGGCTGTGCAGGTTGTTTCATCTGCTCTTTATCCATCGACTCGTCAATCATTCCGGAAATCTTCACGTAACCACCAAGCGGAAGCCAGCCGATTCCGTATTCAGTTTCACCTTTTTTGAATTTGAACAGTGAAAACCACGGATCGAAAAACAGATAGAATTTTTCCACTCTTGTCTTAAACATCCGCGCAGTGATGAAGTGTCCGAATTCATGCAGGATAACAAGAATTGAAAGACTGAGAATGAGTTGAACGATTTTGACGAATATTTCCATGTTACTTGATGTTCAGTGTTTGACAATAGGCGCGTGTTTCGTTGTCGAGCGCCAGATAATCGGCAATGCTGCCGGGCACACCCGCAGAAATGTGACTCATTGCGGTTTCCGACATTTTCTGCATGCCGGTGAATGAGATTTTATCGTTAAGGAAAAGCTCCACCGCGACTTCGTTCGAAGCATTCAGCACGCAGGGCGCACCACCACCATTTTTTATGGCCTCATACGCCAGAGATAAATGACGGAAAGTTTCGGTATCGGCTTTTTCAAAAGTCAGCGAAAAAATATCGTTGATGCCACCGGTCTGAAAAGGCGCTGCAATGCGCTCGGGCCATGTGAGTGCATACATGATGGGCAGGCGCATGTCTGGGCGGCTCAT
>CAZJOL010000231.1:0-4611 GCA_964547605.1 uncultured Bacteroidaceae bacterium
CAAAAACCTTTTCACATGAGAAACTATATTGCGTTTTTGATTTTGGCGTCTTTGCCGTATCTGATGCCGGCCCAGAACATAACTCCTGATGTTCTGAAAAAAATTCAGGACAACTACAAGGCATCCGGTCCTGACAAGGCAGTGATAAATGCTTTGATGAACAACGACCTGAAGTCGCTGACAGTGGATTATACCAATTCGGTGAAACCGGATGCATATTTCAAATACCGCGTTAAAACGGCCGGAATTACTGATCAGAAAAGCTCTGGCCGCTGCTGGTTGTTTGCCAGTTTGAATGTGTACCGGCCACAGGTTATCGAAAAATACAATCTTTCTGATTTTGAATTTTCACAGAACTATTTGTTCTTCTACGATCAGCTCGAAAAAGCCAATCTGTTTCTCGAAGGCATTCTTGAAACAGCTGATAAACCGCTTGATGACCGACGTGTGGAGTGGCTTCTGAAAAACGCCATGGGTGATGGCGGCGTCTGGGGCGGGTTTGCAAATCTTGTGAATAAATATGGTCTTGTGCCCGCTGAGATTATGCCCGAAACCAAAAGCAGCAACGACACGCGTTACATGTCTTCGGTACTGACCACTTTGCTGCGTCAGGATGGACTGGCATTGCGCGCCGCTTTCAGCGCCAAAAAGCCGATGGCTGAACTTCAACAGATGAAAGTGAAAATGCTGTCCGATATTTACAAAGTACTTGTGTATAATCTTGGCGAACCGCCAACAACTTTCAGATACCGATTCATTGACAAAAACAAAACCGCCGGTGAATACAAGGAATACACACCTCTTTCATTTTATCAGGAGGCAATCACATTCAATGCTTCGGACTACATCATGTTCATGGACGATCCTTCTCGCGAGTATTACAAATTGTATGAAATCCAGTATGACCGCAATGTTCAGGAAGGCATCAACTGGAAATACATCAATATTCCTGCTGCGGAAATCAAGCTCATGGCCATCGAAAGCATCAAAAACAATGAGCCCATGTATTTTTCGTGCGATGTCGGCAAGCAATACGACAAGAATTCAAGCACGCTTGACGTAAAGAACTTTGACTATGAAAGTCTGTACGGCATTGATTTTACGATGGACAAAAAACAACGGATTCTGACTTTCGAAAGTGGAAGTACACATGGAATGACTCTGGTTGGTGTTGATGTCGATGCATCGGAAAAGCCCGTGAAATGGCTGATTGAGAACTCCTGGGGTGCCATCGGATTTGATGGCGGCCATCTGATTATGACCGACGAATGGTTCAATGAATATATGTTCCGTCTGGTGATCAACAAAAAATACGTTCCTGCAAAAATCCAGGAAATTCTGAAACAGAAAGCCATCATGCTGCCGCCATGGGATCCCATGTTTATGGAGGATAAATAATGAAAGACTTTACTGCATTTGCCGATTTGTTTGTCTGGACATCGCAAAAGATGTCTTCAATAAAAATTGACTGGCTGCCGATTGAAGCCCTGACCACCATTGTGTTGCTGCTGGTTCTGAGCATTCTTGCCATGCTGTTTTATTTCATCGGCAAATTTATTCTGTTCAGAATCATCCGGTCGATTGTAAAGCGCACGCCAGGTGTGTATGATGATATTTTTGTCAGCAAAAAGTTTCTACGGCGGTTCAGCTATGTGATACCGATGATACTCGTGTATCAGCTGATTCCGTTTGCCATTCCTCACTATGCGGGATGGATCATCACTGTGCGAAAACTCTCAGAGGTCGTTCTGATTCTTTTTGTTCTGGTGGCCGGTTACGCTTTGCTCGACAGTTTTTACGAGAAGTATCTCAGAACCGAAAAGTCCCGCTTTAAGCCAGTGAAGGGATATTTACAGGTAGTGAAGATTGTTGGCGGATTCATTGCGGCCATTCTGATTTTATCAATATTGCTGAGTGAAACACCCGGATATCTTCTTGGCGGACTTGGGGCCGTTTCTGCAGTCCTGCTGCTGGTTTTCAAAGACACCATTCTCGGATTTGTTGCGTCTGTTCAGCTTTCATCGAACGATATGGTGATGCTTGGCGACTGGATAACCGTTGATAAATACAAGGCCGATGGCGACGTTGTGGAAATAACGTTATCGAGTGTGAAAGTGAAAAATTTCGACAACTCTTTCACGTACGTTCCGACTTACGGAATGATTACCGATTCGTTTCAAAACTGGCGCGGAATGCAGGAAAGCCCGGGCCGCCGGATTAAGAGGTCGGTGAATATTCATGTCAGCAGCGTGCATTTTGTTACGGAAGAAGAGTTGAAAAAATACCGTCAGATAGATCTGATACGTGATTATATCGATGCGAAGCAGACAGAGCTGAATGATTACAACCAGCGTCTTGCCGGCGATTCAGGATCCATTGTCAATCTGCGCCAGCAAACCAATATCGGAATTTACCGCGCCTATCTGATGGAGTATATAAAAAGTCTGCCGACCATTAATCATGGTGAAATGACAATGGTCCGTCAGTTACCTCCCACCGATAACGGCATTCCCATTGAAGTGTACGCTTTTTCTATTGAAAAGGAATGGGAGAAATATGAAGTGGTGATGGCCGATATTTTTGATCATATTCTGGCTGCCACACGATATTTCGATCTGGAGATTTTCCAGACCACATCCGGATCCGATCTGCGGAATCTGGGCCGCAATCATTAATGGAGCTTCAATTTGCTGATTTAACTTTAATGCTGCGAAAATTAATCGTACCTTTGCGCCCTTATTTCAAAGAAGGATGCACGACAAAGTAAAAATCAGGAATATTGCGATCATTGCGCATGTTGACCACGGGAAAACCACGCTGGTAGACCGTTTGCTACATCAGGTGAAATTATTCCGCGACAATCAGGACATGGGCGAATTGATTCTTGACAGCAACGATCTTGAGCGTGAGCGCGGGATTACGATTCTGGCGAAGAATGTTTCGGTTCGCTACAAAGGGTTTAAAATAAACATCATCGACACTCCGGGTCACTCCGATTTCGGAGGAGAAGTAGAGCGCGTGCTCAATATGGCTGACGGTGTTTTGCTTGTTGTGGATGCTTTTGAAGGCCCGATGCCGCAAACACGTTTTGTGCTTGAAAAAGCCCTTGCTTTGAACCTGAAACCAATTGTGGTCATCAACAAGGTTGACAAACCGAATTGCAATCCGGAGCACGCGATGGAAGCCGTTTTTGACCTCATGTTCTCGATGGGGGCCAACAGTGAACAACTTGATTTCCCAACCGTGTATGGCTCTGCCAAAAAAGGCTGGATGGGACCGGACTGGAAAAATGAAACCGAAGATGTGAGTTACCTGCTCGATCTGATTATTGAGCGCATCCCTGCTCCCATCATTCCGGAAGGCAATCTGCAGATGATGATTACATCGCTGGATTATTCCACCTATACCGGACGTATTGCAGTAGGCCGCATTCTGCGCGGTACTCTGAAGTTCAGCGATGAAATTGCCATCTGTAAAAAGGATGGAAGTATCATTAAATCGAAAATCAAGGAATTGTATATTTTTGAAGGATTGGGTAAAGAGCGCATAAAGACTGAGGTTCCGGCAGGCGAGATCTGTGCGGTGTTTGGCCCGCAGGAATTTGAAATCGGCGACACCATTGCCGATGCTGAAAATCCTGAGCCGCTGAAACCAATTCATGTTGATGAACCGACCATTTCAATGCTCTTCACCATCAATAATTCTCCGTTTTACGGAAAAGATGGCAAGTTTGTAACCTCGCGCCACGTGCGGGACAGACTATATAAAGAAACTGAAAAAAATCTCGCCCTGCGTGTCGAGGACACTCCTTCTGCAGATTCATGGCTGGTTTTCGGGCGTGGGGTGCTTCATCTCAGCGTCCTTATCGAAACCATGCGCCGTGAGGGATATGAGCTTCAGGTTGGACAACCGAAGGTTATCATTAAAGAAGTTGACGGCGAAAAATGTGAACCGATTGAATTCCTGACCGTCAATGTGAAGTCGGATTTCAGTGGAAAAGTTATTGACATTGTAACTCAGCGAAAAGGCGACATCATTGATATTGAAAATCGTGGAGACCGCACCCGGCTTGAGTTTTCGATTCCTGCCCGCGGACTGTTCGGCTTAAGAAATGTCGTGCTCACAGCCACCGAAGGCGAAGCGGTAATATCGCATCGTTTCAAAGGATTTGAGCCCTGGAAAGGAGATTTCCCGGTAACCCGCAATGGTGCTCTCATTGCCATGGAAACGGGTCAGGCCATCGCCTATTCACTCAATCGCCTGCAGGATCGCGGAAGCTTTTTTATAGAACCATTTGACAACGTATATGCCGGTCAGGTCATTGGTGAACAGATCCGTCAGGATGACCTCGTGGTGAATGTTGTTGTTACCAAAAAGCTGAGCAACATGCGTGCATCCGGCAGTGATGAAAAAGTGATTCTCGCTCCGCCGCGTCGTTTCTCGCTCGAAGAAGCCATGGAATATCTGGCCGAAGACGAATACCTCGAAGTTACACCTTTGGCGCTTCGACTGAGAAAAATCATTCTTGATCATACCGAGCGCAAGCGCGCTGACAAATAGTAATTCTCATTCATAAAAAAAGGTTGAATCAAAAAATTCAACCTTTTTTTT
>CAZJOL010000232.1:0-4609 GCA_964547605.1 uncultured Bacteroidaceae bacterium
TTAGTCTACTCTTAACAACTTACTCAAAGACCATTTTTATTGCATGGATACTTTTTACTTTAAAAACTTTTCTCCCCGGCGCTGATACTGATAGAAGCATTATTTGCAGGGCGGCTGAGAAAACAACGTGTTTTCGTTTTGAATCATTTCCGAAAGTCTTTTTACAATGCAGCTCCATTCAAAATTTTCGGAAATCAGCCGGATTGGCTCTTCGAAGTTGATGTCCTGGTGATACATCAATCCTTTCAATGCGCGGACAGAATTGGAATTTGAATATTTTTTCTGATAGGCATCTAGCATGTCGCGGAGTGTTAGCTTTGTCGAGAGAAAAGCAATATCAATAAAATCCTTTAAACGTGTTCCGTTATCGGCTATGGCAGCGAGTTTCATAGCAGCAATATCCTGCATTGAATAAAGGCGAACCGGGAATTCTTTGGTGAAAAAATCCTGAAGCCGTGGAAAATTGTGTGTTATAAAATCTGTTTTAACATCTTCAATGGATCCTTTTAATGCGTTTTTCTCAAGCATATCGCCTTTGAAATCATATACTGTGATTAGATAATTTTCAAGTACCGGAGCATCGAATTCATGATCGGAAAACAAGTCCAGATCTATGCTTACACGATGTCCAATGTAGAGCGACAAAGCTGTTCCACCGGCCAGGCTGAATGATGCCAGGTTCTGATCGTTCATCAGTCGCTTCAGAAGCGCAAAGGTTGCATCATTTATTGTTTGGGTGTGCAGCATTTCAGTTCTTCTTTTTTCAATCCAAAAAAAGCACATACAAATGTGATGTCTTTGTCGGACAAATGCGGTATTTCGCGAATGATGCCGCGGATATTTTCCATGCCACCGTATAGTTGCAGAATAGCGTAAAAATCATTGAGCCAACCACGTTCAATCACGCGCTGAACGACCACTATGCGCATCTTGTTCCAGTCGAAATTATTTATATTGTATTCCCACAGCAACGAGGGCGTTACTGTGCATGGCTGATGTTCCTGCCAATTGTCGAAATACATATACTGCGTTTTATGCAAAGATACGAAATTGGTTGATTGCCACAAAGGCACGAAGACACAAACACTGAATCATGAACAGCGAACAAGAAAATATGAAATTGAGTCCTCGCATTCACCTGTGGTGACGATTGATTCATATTACAGCATCGCTAATGCTTAATAAACTTTCCTCGCAAAACCCGCTCACCGCGCGCCTCAATGAAATAGATGCCATGCGGCAACTCACTGATGTTAATTTGGTAAACCCCACTCTTAATTGTCATCCTGAGCGGAGTCGAAGGGTGAACAATTGATCCCAATGCATTATACACTACAATTTCATACGCCCCATTCTCCGGCAGCACGCAGTTGATCTCGTTTTGAGCGGGGTTGGGATAAATGCTGATAACGGGGTTACTCATTTCCTTTAATCCGGTATTTATATAGCAAGAACCAAAATCAGGGTTCATATAAATCAGGTTTCCAACATCAGACATGCATAAAAGCCAGCTCCAACCACCAACGGCGGATGCCATTGCACTCCCGATAATTCCTTTATTACTGCCGACTCCCTCAATCCAGGTCTCTGTCCAGTAAAAGTCATCTTGTGATATCCAGTATTTTTTTCTTAAAGAATCAGATACTATTTCAGTGGTTATTGAATCAACCCTGTAATAAAACGTTGTATCAATGCCTAATTTAAGACTATCGCCCGGGAGTATTGAAAAATCATATAAAAGAACTTCATTGGTGTCAACAATTCTTCTATACCAAACTTTTTTCAAGCCATCTTCTCTTAAAAATCCAATAAGGGTCCAGTTAACTGGAGTCTCTTCAAATGAAATGAAGAACTTTTTGTATTCAATAGTGTTGAGAATTGAATCCCCGGATATTAAATAGCTCGCTGTATTACATGAAGAGTCGAATGGTGGCCCCCATGATGGCACTACATTCAATACATTCCATGATCGGTTTTCTTCAATCAGCGGATAATATTGCTGACTGAAAGTTGTTAAAGTTAAAACGCCTAAGAGCAAAACAACTATTGGCTTTTTCATGAACATTGGTTTATTGTTTTTGTAGGTTCTAAAAGAATGTTTCCTCAATTCATATGTAGAAAATCAGAACATGTTTCAAATTTTGCACATGAAATTTGTTTTGTCAAGGATGTAAGTATTATTGCATAAAGTATCCGTTTTGTTTTCATTGAGATTAATTTCTCACAAATATACACCAAATCATTTCAAAACCAAATGATTTAATAATTTTTGTTTGATGAAACATGTATGCATTTGCGATAAAGTGCGGTGAATGACAGGTGAAGTTGAATTGCAGTGTTCTATCTGCAATAGTGTCAATATGCCAAAGATTGGGCACGCATGAGATATAGATATAGCAAGGGCTGTGAAGGCTTTCGGGGAGATCCCGGCACAGCAAGAGTTCATAAAGTAGAAAGTCCTCAAGTTTATAAAGGTGCATTAAAGAAATATCTCTGGTAGCTGTATGCGCAGGATTTACCAAAAACAAAAAAGGCCCATCATTCAATGCGCCTTTACGAACTTTTATCTTGTGCGCTTCACGTCCGCTGCGGCGGATGCGCGTCTTCGCGTGCAACCACGTAAAACAGCTTGTCGCGTTTCACGTGATGGCAATCTGTTTCACGCTGACACGTGACTATCCATCTCAAAGGTGCTTCGCGTGTTCCTTTGTCCCCGCAGCCCTAAAGGGCATCACGTAAAACGTGAATTCTTCGGGCTATTATTATTGGACTACGCTTGTAGTCCCTTTCAAAGGAACCAACTATAGTAATTTTTGGGGTAAACGTTTTTAGCCACCGCGCAAAACATTGACGATTCGGTCAGCGTATTTTGCTGATCCGCCGCGGCGGACTAACACGACGCCTTTACGAACTTTATGAAATTTCCACTTTACACTCTAAGAGCCCCAATCAGCTCCGACACCTGTTTCACGCCCTGACGGTCGCAGTATTCATTAATGCCATACACAATTTCTTCTGCAACGGATGGATTGATGAAATTGGCGGTGCCTACCTGAATGGCAGTGGCGCCGGCCAGCATGAATTCAATGGCGTCGGTGGCATTCATGATGCCGCCCAGTCCGATGATCGGAATTTTAACCGCTTTCGAACATTGCCACACCATGCGCAGAGCCACAGGTTTGATGGCCGGTCCCGACAATCCGCCGGTGACGGTGGAAAGTTTCGGCTTGCGGGTTTCCGCATCAATAGCCATTCCCATGAGTGTGTTGATGAGCGATACAGAATCGGCGCCGCAGTCTTCGGCGGTTTTTGCAAACTCCGCAATGTTGGTCACATTGGGCGAAAGCTTCACCATCAGATGTTTTTTGTACACGTTTCGGACTGCTTTCACCACTTCGGTCAGCGAAGCGCAACTGGTGCCAAAGGCCATTCCGCCTGTCTTTACGTTGGGGCAGCTTACGTTGAGTTCAATCGCGGGAACGTCGTTCACTTCATTCAGAATCGCGGCGGCTTCGGTGTAGTCTTCCACTTTTGAGCCGGCCAGATTCACTATGATGCGCGATTGATAGTGTTTTATTTTCGGCAGAATTTCGTCAATAAAAACATGCACGCCTTTGTTTTGCAGACCTACTGCATTCAGCATTCCTGCTGCGGTTTCGGCCATGCGCGGATAGGCATTGCCTTGCCGTGGTTCAAGCGTGGTGCCTTTTACAATGATGCCGCCGAGTTTATTGATATCCAGAAAATCCTCGAATTCGTAGCCGTAGCCGAAAGTTCCGCTGGCAGTTAGTACAGGATTCTGTAATTCGAGATTACCGATGTTTACTTTCAGATCAGCCATGGCACACGGGATTATGGGTCCAGTCCTTCAGTTGCGTTACATCGAAAACGGGGCCTTCCATGCAGGCGCGCACATTGCCTTCGTGTGTGCTGACGGTGCAGCACAGACATGATCCGATGCCACATGCCATCAGGTTTTCGAGAGATACTTCGCAATACACGCCGGCGTCGGTGGCCAGTTGTCCGATGGCTTTCATCATCGGGTCGGGTCCACAGACATATACTTTCGAAAATGATTTCAATTCCGCACCAAACCACGGATGCGCGGTGATCATACCTTTGTCGCCCATCGAGCCGTCTTCGGTAAGAATGGCTACCTGAGCCAATTTGCTGTATGCATCAGCTGTAAGAATATCAGCCGATGTTTTTCCGCCAATGGCTACACAGCAGTCGGCACCTGCTTCCCTGAGCTTTCGTGCCAGATAGAGCATGGGCGCAACACCGCATCCACCACCGGCCAGCAGCACTTTCTGATCTTTGCGTGCGAGCGAAAAACCGTGCCCGAGCGGATACACGATATCGACATGATCACCTTCGTGCAGATTCGACAGCTTTCCGGTTCCGGCGCCGACAATTTTCACGAGCAGATCAAGCGTGTGGTTTTTTTCATTCACATCGTGCACCGAAATTGGTCTGCGCAGAAACGTCTCCGGGCTTCCTTCAACAAGAACCTCGACAAATTGTCCGGGCCATATCTCAGGATGGTCAGCGGAGAGCTGAAGTGTGAGCACAAAATGTTTTGAGTTCAGTTTTGTGTTCTTCAGCACAG
>CAZJOL010000233.1:0-1505 GCA_964547605.1 uncultured Bacteroidaceae bacterium
ACAATCCCGAAATCCGAAATTCTCACTTTTTCAACAATTCAATTTCCTGTTTCAGTAATTCAATTTCGAGCTGTTGTTCCTGAAGTGCTTTGACAAGAATCGGGATCAATCCGATGTAGTTCATGCCTTCGTATTCAATACCCGGATCATCATGAGTTTCGCCGGGATGCACCTCGCGTTCGACCAATGATGGGAAAACAGTTTTCACTTCCTGTGCAATAAAGCCGATCTGTGTTCCGGGTTCGAATCCCATAAACGGATATTCGGCAGTTTTCATGGTGAAAGTAACCGGTCGCAGCAACATGATTTTTTCAATAGTACTTTCATTGTAATCGGCCACATTGCTTTTGAATTTTGCATCCGACACATCGGTCCAGGTGCCAGTATAGGCGCCGCTTCCACTGCAATAAACACCGTAAGGAGTGCCTGTTCCTGCTGCAGCTGAGCCATACACTCCATAAGCGGTGCCAGTTCCGCTTGTTGAAGCATAGCCACGCACGCCGTAATAATAGCCAGTTGATGTACCTATACTTTCCGCATAAACACCTCTGTAGCCGCCAACAAAATATCCGCCATAGCCAAAATAATCGGCCGGAGTTGCTTTACCATAAACACCAACAGCATCAGTATTACCCCCTCCCAGGTATTCTCCATGAACTGCGTGCGCAAAATTGCTCAAACTGTCTGTTGAAAAATATCCTGCATAGCGGTTGTGTGAAGCAACATTCAGTTTGCTTTGTGATGAAGGGTTAGTCGTGCCCATGCCAATATGACCATTCTGATCAAAAGTCATTTGAGGGCTACTGCTTGCAAATGCGTTATTGCCAATTTTCAGTTTGCCAAAATCATCCTGATCGTTGGCAATAGCCCATGATCCGGAAGGAGTATTAAACCCAATCGAAGCATCGCCTGTGCCAAGTTGTTTAACCCAAATCTGGCTGTTTGTCATCGTGTTATTTCTCACAACATCGAGCGTAGCAGTTGGAGATACCGTGCCAATCCCTACGCCGCCATCCATATACACTGCACTTGCTCCGTTTTTTTCCCAGACTGATTTTGATGCATAAATAGCATAGGGCACACTCAACAGCTGACTGGTTCCCATATTTGTGTAACTTGTCCCTCCGTCGAGGTCTGCTTCAACCTGCAGCCAGTACTGATAGTCACTCCAGTTGATGGTGCTGAAATTGCCGCTGACAACGGTTCCTGTGCCAATGGCCAAAGTGAAAATGCCGAATTCGTTTGTTTTTGGAGCAAAGGTTTCGGAATAAACAACATCGCCTGCTTCAGACCCCTGATGAAGTGAAACCCTGACTCCTACTGCCTGATCGGGCAAAACGTTTCCTGCTGCATTTCTGGCAACTGCCTGATAATTGAATGCCTGTGGTGATTGCGCTATGGCAACGACAGACAACAGTATGAAAAGAAATGCAATTAAAAATTTTACTGACGTTTTCATGATTGTAATTTTTAGTCATTAATGAGATTGATTTTTACGGTCCCGG
>CAZJOL010000233.1:1605-4590 GCA_964547605.1 uncultured Bacteroidaceae bacterium
CGTTTTCATGATTGTAATTTTTAGTCATTAATGAGATTGATTTTTACGGTCCCGGATTCTGATTTGCCGGATGAATTGGTGAATGTGAACTCGAGAAGATAAATGCCTACATCAAATCCACTGATGTCAAAATCATATAAATTGACACCATTAGCGGATTCCATAATTTGAGAATACACGATCAAACCAAGAAGGTTGTACAACCTGATCCGAACGGAACCGCTCTCATTTGCATCAACAGTAATAGTAAACTTACCATTGGTCGGGTTGGGAAAAACATCAAAGCCTTCAGCGTTTTCTTTGATGGCCAGATATGTTTCGGCTGGCTGTTGAAAACCCTGCGTTATAAAACCGTCTGCTGACTCAAAAGTCTGAATCATGGTCATTTCGGCTACAGTGGCCGAAACAGAGCCGGTGCCGGATACAAAATAATATCCGCCGGAAGAAGCAATAACAATTGGCGTGAGAGATTGCGAATGTACAAAAGTTGTACAAAAGACACCAATAAACAAAGTGCATAAAAACCTGTATTTCATGGAATGAAAATTATGAAGAGAAAATACAATATTGGAATGCTGTAATCCAGCCTTCATGCGGATTTCAGAATGACATTAACAAAATTTGAAATACGTTTGTTTGTGAAGTTTTCCGGGAAATATTTATGCGAACCGCAATATTTGCATTACATCAAATCTGCATGGCGATTGTTATGAAAACATAAATATTCCGTAAAAACAGAATTAACAAATGCAAGCAATCCTGCAAAGGGATTTTTTCAGTTGATTTAACCAAAGTCAATACCCCCGAAGTGTTTGAATGGCCAGTAAAGGACATAAAAAAAGGAGAAGCAGAACTCCTCCCTTTTTAATCAGAAAATCTTATTTACTTTTTCAATAATTCAACTTCCTGTTTCAATAATTCAATTTGTTGTTTCAGCAATTCGATTTGCTGCTGCTGTTCCTGCATACCTGCAACCAAAACCGGAACCATCCCGATATAATTCATTCCCATATATTCAACTATAGCATCTTCTTTTTCAGCACCAGGGTGTGCGCCTTTTTCAACCAGAGTCGGGAAAATTTCTTTCACTTCCTGTGCAATGAAGCCAATTTGCAAACCTGACGAGAAGCCCATGAAAGGATATTCATCCGTTTTCATGGAATAGCTTACGGGGCGCAGTTTCATGATGTTTTCAAGAGCTCCATTGTAATTGACAATGTCTTTTTTAAATTTTGCGTCAGATACAGCAAGCCATGTGCCTGTGTAGCCACCATTACCGCTGCAATAAACTCCGTATGGAGTCCCTGTTGCAGCTGTTGCGGAGCCATAAACACCATAGGCAGCTCCGGTCCCGGTCGATGAGGCATATCCATAAACTCCCGCATAACCACCCGAGGTGCCTATGGATCTGCCATACACACCACGATATCCACCTTCAAAATATCCACCGTATCCATAATAATCGGCAGGGGTTGCTTTGCCATACACTCCAGATCCATCATTACTTGCAGCAGTGTACTCGCCATGAACAGCATGAGCTAAAGATGAAGCGCTGTCCGAAGTAAAATAACCGGCATAGCGATTAGAACTGGCAACATGCAGTTTACTGGTAGAATTTGGGGTTGTTGTACCCATACCAATGTGACCATTCATGTCAAAAGTCATTTGTGGACTTGTACTTGCAAATGCAGAATTTCCGATTTTCAATTTTCCTAAATCATCCTGATCTGTGGCTATACCCCATGATCCCGCAGGGGTATTAAATCCGATAGAAGCGTCGCCGGTTCCAGTTTGTTTAACCCAAATCTGACTATTTGTATTATTGTCATTTCTCACAACATCTAATGCTGCAGACGGAGATGTGGAGCCAATACCTACTCTGCCATCCATATAAACTGCACTTGTTCCCATTTTTTCCCATACACCTTTTGAGGCATACATTGCATAAGGGACGCTCAACAGCTGACTGGTTCCCATATCGGCATAAGATACACCACCGGCTGGATCCATTTCTACCTGAAGCCAGTACTGAGCAGCATCCCAATGTAGGGTATCAAACTGACCGGTGACGGGAGTTCCTGTACCGATTGAAAGCGTGAATAAACCAAATTCATTGGTGGTTGGAGTGAATGTTTCACTGTAATCAACTGCACCAGCAGCTGAACCATTATGAAGTGACACTTTGATTCCAATGGCCTGATTTGCCAGAACATCGCCGGCTGCATCGCGTGCTACCGCCTGATAGTTGAATGCATCGGGAGACTGAGCCATGGTTTGACCAATGGCAAAAAGCATGATGAATGCGAAAAATATTGCGTTGAATTTTGTTTTCATTTTTTCTGGTTTTTAATTGTTTGTCACGTTGAACTTGATTGTCTTACTGCCGGTCTGATCGCGGTAATACAGCATGTAAATACCCGCACTGCAGCCGCGGATATCAAACATCAGCCGATTCACTCCTTTGCTGATTGAGATTTCCTGTTGTTTTACGGTTTGGCCAAGCAGATCATAAATACGGACTGTGGCTGATCCATTTGCTGAGGCATTTATGGTCAGACTGAATTGTCCGTTGGTAGGGTTGGGGTAAATGGAAACTTCAGCCAGTGTTGGCTCATCAATCGATGAGGTGGCATCATCAGGCTGCTGAAAGCCCTGAGTCAGAATACTGGCCGTAGCATGGAAAGTTTCAATCATGGTCATTTCAGCAATAGTGGCGGATAAAGACCCGGAACTGTTGCTTAAATACCCCCCGGAAGATGCAATCACTGTTGGGGAAAGCGACTGCGCCTGCATAAAACAGGTTGTCATGATCCCCAAAACAAAGAAACAGATAGTTTTGTTCATTTAATAATAATTTTAATGTGCAAAAATAGGACTTTTTAAGCCTAAATACTTAAATTTAATAACAGATGTGCTGTTTTTACCTTTTTTGCCAAACTAAGCCTCTCGTTTTCAGGCAATTATTCAACTAAATATTTACAAATA
>CAZJOL010000234.1:0-4568 GCA_964547605.1 uncultured Bacteroidaceae bacterium
GAAAAAAGTATTCTGCGAATGATTCTTCTGTTCGGCGACAAGACTATTCGTTTTCAGGTAAAGGATCCGGAGCTGAAAATCACGGAAATTGCTCAAAAAACCGTAGCTCAGTATATTTTTGAAGAACTGGAGGCCGACTCAATGAAACTGACCATTCCAAAGATGGGACGCATTTATGACATCTGCCGGCTTCAGGCACAGACCGATGGCGTGAGCAATACAAGCCGGATTCTGAATATGCTTGATCCCAATCTGACCAATACTGCGGCCGACATCATGAACACAGGATACTCGCTAAGTCCCAACTGGGAGAAAAAGCACGGCATTTATGTTCAGCATGCCGAAAACGACAACAGCATCCTCATCAGCGAAGTTGACAGCGCCATACTCGAATTCAAGCATCTTATGCTGACCGTTCAGATGGATGAAATCAGACATAAGCTTCAGGAAAGCAATACAGAAGAAGATGAACTGCTGCTTGTCGGGCAGTTTCAGCTTTACAAAATAATTGATATTGAAATTGAGAAAAGAATCCGGCAGCGGGTTATCAATAAATAGTGAGCAATGATAATTGGAGAAAACGAATTGATTCCGGAAGCAAAGAAAACACTTCGACGTCAGATGCGGGCTGTGAAAGCGGCTTTGACGACAGAAGAAAAAAACAACAAATCAAAACTGATTTTTGAATACATTGAAAAACAGCCCTGGTTCATCGATGCAGAAGTTGTGATGTGCTACTGGAGTCTGCCCGATGAGGTTATCACGCATGATTTCTGCCTGAAATGGATGAATGAAAAAACCATTCTTCTTCCGCGTATGATCGGACCTGACATTATTCCTGTTGTGTTCGACGGAAAACTGGTGAAAGAACCAATACTGGGTGTTGAAGAGCCCCAGGGACCGGAATTCAGCCAGACTGACATGATAAATGTCACCATCGTTCCGGGTGTTGCGTTTGACACCAACGGAAACCGCATGGGCAGAGGAAAGGGATACTATGATAAGTTTTTGCGCAAAGCCCATGCGCTCAAAGTTGGCGTATGTTTTGCAGAGCAGGTCGCCTCTCAAATTCCAACGGACCATCATGACCTTCCGATGGATTTAATTGTGTCGTTTTAGTATCTTTACATTTTAAATTGCCAAGCATGAAATCATTTGCCGCACTTGTTTTAATTCTATCACTCTTTGTTTCAGTCAACGCACAGGTAAAAACGAAAATCAACGGATCGTTTACTACTGCTACAACTGCTACGAACATTACACTGGAAAATTTTCTGACACCCGGAGAATTTTCGTTGATGGCTGACATTAAAGACGGGAAGTTCAATATGGAATTTGAATGTAAGCGCGAAGATATTTTCAAGCTGAAATTTGCCGATAAAAATTATTTGGCGCTCGTAATAAAACCCGGTGATAAAATTACACTGAAACTCAATCCTGATGCGCTTGGCATAAATCCTGAAATTTCCGGCTCTGAGCAATCCAAACGTATATATGACGTAGAAACCCAACTTGGAAATATCAAAACCAGCCAGGATAGTCTGAACACCGTTTATGGCACAATCAGTCCTACCGATGCAGTAAGAAAAAAAGAGCTTGAAGATCATTACAACCTGCTGGAAAATCAGAAAAACACTTTGTTGTATAATATCGTTTCAGACAATAAGGGCGATCTGGTGAACATGTTTTTTGTCGAACGTCTGAATGTTGATCAGTACTATGAATTGTATGCCGCTGTTGATTCGGCAGTATATCCAAAATACAGTTACAATCCGGCTGTGGCAGGTCTTCACTCCAAAGTGAATTCAAACAAGGTTACTGCTGTCGGATCAAAAGCACCGGAAATTAAAATGCCTACGCCGGAAGGCGATTCCATGAGTCTGTACGATGTGAAAGGCAAAATAATCATCATTGATTTCTGGGCATCGTGGTGTCGTCCATGCCGCATGGAGAATCCGAATATGACCAGTCTGTATGCCGATTATCACGCCAAAGGACTTGAGATTTTCGGCGTATCACTCGACAAGGACAAAGCTGCATGGATTAAGGCCATCGCTGATGACAAGCTGATCTGGCATCATGTGAGTGATTTGAAATACTGGCAGAGTGAAGCCGCAAAACTCTATGGAGTTGGCTCCATTCCAAGCATGTTTGTGCTTGATGGTGATTATAAAATCATCGGCAAAAACCTGCGCGGTGAGCAGCTCAGGGCATTTGTTGCTGAGAGATTGAACTAAAGAGGCTGTCTCAAATATAACACATCAGAGCAAAAACAACATTCCACCGTCCAAAAGCGACGAAGGAGCTGAAGGACATGGAACCGTTGTTTTTGCAGTTGTTACGACGGTTCCATGTTCCGGCCTGGTTAGAAAACCCTCGAAGAGTTCGGAACTCTTCGAGGGTTCATATTGGCCGGAACGGTGGAATGTCGTAACAACACGCAGTTTTGAGACAGCCTCTTTGTAATCTCTATTTAAACAAATCCGTAAGCGAGCTCAGATCGAAACCTGCATTATCGTCTTTATCGACTTTGCCGTTGGGTGTGAGTTTGTCAACAACCTTAGGCAGAATTTCGGATATTTTTGATGAAGCCGTTTTGGGATCAATGCCTGCTTTCTTTGCAATCTCTGCAATTTTACCATCTCCAAGCACGCTGGTAATCTGATCGGCCGAAACCGATTTGTTCTCCCCTTTTCCAACCCAGGAGCTTACCACATCACCGAGGCCACCTGCGGTGAATTTCTCCACAAGTCCACCCAAACCTTTATTGTTTCCGCCAATTAAACCCATAACGGAATCTATCAGACCGCCACCCTGCGAATTGCCTTCGCCACCGGTTACGGATTTTAAAATGTCATCTAAGCCCATGATTATTAAATTTAGTAATAATCAAAGGTAATGAAAAGCAATTATTAATCAATGAATTTATTTGTTAAAGATTGCCAACTTTTCTGACAGCCGCTTAATCGCAGTTTTCCTACCTTCCTCATCGAGATTGGCGGGCGGACCATACGGGGTGTTGTTGACATCGACCACGTAGATGCGGCCATCATCGCGGTTGCGCAACACATCCACCTCGCCGAAATCAAGTCCTATGATGCGCGCAAACTCAAGTATTTTATGCTGCTCATCTGCGCTGAGAATTTCATCCGGCTGCTTCAGCAGTACTTTATTTGCCTTTGTTTCGAAGCGGCTTTCAGGACTTTTCAGTTTGATGTACACAAACGGAATACCGCCCGCAGCAACGGGTACACGAATGTCTTCGAAAAAACCCTCTTCAGTTTTATTGTTGATGACAATCTGATAAATGCAGTTTTCCTCAACAGTATCGACCGGACACTGAACAATTTCGCCGCTGTGTGTGGCGTTCCATTCGCTTTTCAAAACGGCGGGACCATTGTGTACCGAAGGATTGATGCGGGTTTTGAAGCCAAACACTTCATACACGAATTCATCAATGTAGGTCTTCATGATGTTGTTGCAATGCAGATTGAGCACCGGCATTTTCTGCTGCAAACCGCGCAGCACGGGAAAATCATCGCGCAGCGTACGGTCCTGCCATGCAACGGCGAAGTCACATTTCTTGCGAGGGTTGTTGGTCAGCACCCAACGATTGTATTTCGCAATTTTATAAATAATGCTTTTGCTTCCAGGCAATTCAGGATAGGTCAGCACACGCACAACCCGCCCTGCATGTGCCATTCTGGATTTGAAACCAGCAACACAATATCTGAACTCTTTTCCGAGCGCTTCGAAGAAGGAGAGTTGGTCTTTATAATAATTGTTGATTACTTTTTTCATTCAATCACCGGAATAGAATCAATCAATGTTTTTGTGTAGGCTTGCTGCGGACTTTGGATGACTTCGCGGGCGGTGCCTGATTCGACAATTTTTCCTTTGTGCATCACCATGATGCGATCGGACATATAGCCCACCACATTCATATCGTGCGAAATGAAAACATAGGTGAGACCGAATTCATCTTTCAGATCGTTGAACAGATTGAGCACCTGCGCCTGCACGCTCACATCGAGGGCAGACACCGATTCGTCGCAGAAAACAATTTCGGGTTTCAGCACCAGCGCGCGCGCAATCACAATGCGTTGCCGCTGACCACCGCTGAACTGATGCGGATATTTTTTAAGGTCATCGGCTGCAAGACCTGTTTTTTCGAGAATGTGAACGGCATATTCGAGTCGTTCACGCTTATTCGAAAAAACGCGATGTTCCTTCATTGGCTCCAGCAGCGCGTCGCGGACTGTGAGCGTTGGCGTGAGCGATGAATAGGGATCCTGAAACACAATCTGCAGGCGCGTTCGCAGATGCCGCATTTTTTTTGAAGAAAGTTTTGTCAGATCTGTTCCATCAAAAAACACCGAGCCGCTGGTAGGTTTTATCAGTTGCAGCATAGCGCGGATGAGTGTCGATTTTCCGCAGCCGGATTCGCCCACCAGGCCCAATGTTTCGCCTTTATATAATGAAAGAGAAATATCATCGTTGGCTCTGAACCATGCCTCAGCCCCGCTCCTGCTGCGCCTTCCGAGTGCATAATGCACGTGAAGGTTTTC
>CAZJOL010000235.1:0-4561 GCA_964547605.1 uncultured Bacteroidaceae bacterium
CTGGATTCAGTTGCGGCATATTGCAAAAAACACAATGCTTCGGTTGTGAGTCTGAGTGGTTATTGCGATTCTGTCGGGACAACCGAGCGAAATCAGGTACTGTCGGAAAGGCGCGCCAATGCAGTGAAAGCAGTATTTATTCAAAAAGGAATTGACGTAAAAAGCGCATTGGTAGCAGGGAAAAACGAGACGCTGGAATTTGGCGATGCTGATTTTTTTCGCAACCGGCGCGTGGATATTGTGACCAGCAGACCTCAAGAAAAGAAATTATCTGTTCTGGAAGAAAAGATTTCGCAGGCACAGGTCGGCGATCTGATTCGTCTTGAGAACATCAGTTTCTATAACAACACCAGCCGGGCGATGCCGGAATCATTGCCGGTTCTTGAAGAATTATACAACATCATGCTGTCGCAGCCCACACTGGTAATAGCCATTGAAGGCCACATCTGCTGCATCAGTGATGACTTTTCAAATCTTTCCGGCGAGCGCGCCTATGTGGTGTATGACTACCTCGTGAAAAAAGGCATCGATGCAAAACGCATGTCTTTTCAGGGATTCGGGCACACCCGACCATTGAATGAAGAAAAAAATGAGGCCGAAAGGCAGATGAACAGAAGGGTTGAGATTAGGGTGGTGAAGAAATAAACTACATCAAAGCGGGTTTTATAAAGCGTAATATTCGGACTGCAAGTCCATATTTCGGCGTATTATTTGGACTTCTAATCCATATTTCGGCGTAATATTTGTACTTTGAGTCCATATTTCGGCGTAATATTTGGACTTTTAGAAAAAAAGGATTATCTTTGCCGGAAAAACACGAGATATGAAAAGCAGAATGGTTTCGGCATATCTTCAGAAAAAGCATAAATCACGGTTCGGAAGAATCATGGTGATAACAGGGGCCCGACAAACAGGGAAAACGACACTTGTTGCACAAGTATTCCCAGACCATCAATATTTGTCAATCGAAGATCCGACGATGCGTGAAAATCTTAAAAGTCTGACTGCTGCGTACTGGAAAGAGAAATATCCAAAAGCCATTCTGGATGAAGTGCAAAAAGAGCCACAACTGATTGAAAGCATTAAATCAGTATACGATCAATGGTCAGGCCCTGCATATATTTTGCTTGGATCAAGCCAGTTGCTTCTTATGGAAAAAGTGCGCGAAAGTCTTGCCGGCAGATGTATGATTGCGGAGTTATTTCCGCTCACACTTCCAGAGCTAAGAACCACTTCGTGGGATGATCAGCCGGAGCCATCTGCATTCATAAAACTTCTTCAGGAGAAATACGAAGAACCTGAGCCATCGTTCCAGCTGCAAAAGGAATACAGCTCAAAAATGATTGCATACGAACATTATCTCAAATACGGAGGTTATCCGGCAGTCAGCGACAGCGAACTGACAGAAGAAGAAATTTTTGATTGGCTGAACGGGTATGTGCAGACCTATCTGCAGCGTGACATTCGTGATCTGGCAAACTTTCGCGATCTTGATCCTTTTATAAAACTGCAACGATACATAGCTCAAAACACAGGTGAAATCATCAATGCGTCATCGGTTGCAAAACAGCTTGGTGTGAGTGTGAAAACTGTATTCCGTTATATGCGATATCTCGACATCAGCTATCAAACGCTATCGTTGCCATCATGGACAAATAACATCAATAAAAGACTTGTAAAAAACTCGAAAATTCATATCCTTGATCACGGAATACTGCAAGCCGTCCTGAAACGGAAAGGTGGTCTGAACGGACATGAATTTGAAAGTGCTATCGTTTCAGAAATATACAAACAAGCAAAAAACAATCAGATCCAATGCAATTTTTCTTTTTTGAAAACGCATGATGGACGCGAAGTTGATTTGTTGCTTGAGTTTCCTGAATACTACTATGCTTTTGAAATCAAACTCGCGGATAAAGTGTCTAAAACTGATGCCCGACACCTTGTCAATCTTGAAGTGTTGCTGGATAAACCCGTCAAGAGATCATTCATTTTATCCAATGATCCGGTAACAAAGCAATTTGATAAGAATGTCACAGCGATTCATGCTGCAATGTTTCTGGGATAAAAACAGGTTACTCAATATTCGCAAAGAAAATACTATTTTTGCGTCATGGCAAAACACCGCAAATCATCCATCCGGCTCGGGGGTTCCTATGCAACCCTGATCATCAGCATTTCGCTGGTACTGCTCATTCTCGGACTGTCGGGACTTATTCTGCTGCATTCAAAACGGCTTTCAAACTACGTGAAGGAAAACATCATCGTTACTGTGATGTTCAAAGACAGCCTGCCCGAAGCAGACATGCTGGCCATGCAGAAAAAGATGCAGCTCGATCCCGCCGTGCAGACCTGCACCATGGTGAGCTCCGAAGAAGCGGCCAAACGCATGACCGAAGAGACCGGAGAAGAATTTGTGGAATTCCTTGGAATTATTCCGATTCCGCCATCACTGGACATCACACTGAAACCGGATTTTGCAACCAGTGAAGCCATTGATGCATTTGTGGCCAAAGTGCAGAAAGAACCGATTGTAGGCAATGTGTATTATCAGAAAGATCTAGTTGAAGACATCAATGTGAATTCAGGGAAAGTTTCACTCATACTGCTCGGATTCGCGCTCCTGGTCTTCCTTATATCGTACAGTCTCATCAGCAATACCATTCGTTTGGCCATCTATTCAAAACGTTTCCTAATTCGCAGTATGCTGCTTGTTGGCGCTACACGCGGGTTCATACGTCGTCCGTTTCTGCTTCAGGCATTGTGGATGGGACTGGTGAGCAGTCTGCTGGCTGTTGTTCTGCTCGAAGGCGTGATGATGCTGGCCTATCAGCAGATTCCCGATCTGCAGGCCATTCAGGATGACACGCAGGTTTACATGCTTTTCGGAGCCATCATTCTGAGCGGCATGTTTATATCCTGGATTTCATCGTGGTCGGCACTCAACAGATATATCCGGATGAATACGGATTATTTGTACGTGTAAACCCTATGAACACAGAACAAGGAACAAGGAATTGTGAATGATGAAGTGATTTTTTAAGGTCAGGAAGTGTCTTTGATCTTTTTGTACCGGATATCTTTTAACTCCAATTGGGCGCGCGTCTCCTGCTTGAAGCATTTCACGTTGACGCGTGACCTTGTACATTTTCTTGTCCTTATCCTTGACCTCGACCTTGTTCTTGACCTCAAAATTATTTCTCCTGAAACACGGCGCAGTATGCGTTGTAGCGCGCATAGATTTCGCGCACGAATCGCTCGACATACCAGGGATTGATGTAACCATATTTTACAACCGGATCGTTGTAGTATTCAGGTTTTGATTTGCTGCGCAGGCATTCCATAACGATGTCGTATGTCAGTGGCGTTTTCCCCTGTTTTTTTGCCAATTCAAAAGCATCGTAAAAATGCGGTGTTCCGATGTTGTACGCCGCAATCACTACTTTATGCCGCTCATCTTTATCGTCGATATATCGTGCAAATGAAGTGTCAACAACATGCAGCAGTTTCAATCCGCCCTGAATCTGTTCCTCCGCATTGCTGCTGTATTTCACGCCCATGCGTCGCGCTGTTCCCGGCATCATCTGCATGATTCCGAACGCACCACTGGGTGACTGAAATCCTGTCGTGAAGCGCGATTCCTGATATATCAGCGAAGATACAAGACGCCAATCCCATCCGATTTCTTCGCTGTATTTTTTTATGATATCATCGTACTTGCTGATCTTTCCGCCTGAAATGCTGTGGTCATCAGGTGATCCGAAGATGTACAAAATCGGATTGTCGAAATATTTCCTCTGCAAAAAAGACAGATTTCCTTTTTTCTTAAAATCGGAAAGCCATGCATTCAGCTTTTCAAGCCATTTTCGGGATTCACTGCTGACAACCCATGCAACCGGTTGCGGTTTGGAAACAACAACACTGAAATCAAGTTCGGGGTAATAAGCCCATATGGTCCGCGCCAGATGCTCATCGCAGATAGTATAATCAATTTTACCTTCAGCAACCAGATTGCATAAATCTTCGGTCCCGATTTCACCCAGGGGCAAAATATGAATATCAATATGCAGGCTGTCTTCCAGCTCCAGAAGCTGCCGGCGATAAATGGTTTTTCTCGGGATCAGAATTGTTTTTCCATTCAGTTGCTTCAGGTCATTCACCAACACCGCTCCCATACTGTCTTTGCGTTGAACGAGAATGGATCGCATATCATAGAGCGGCTCGGTAAAAGCGATGCGCGGAAAACGGTTGTTGGCAATTGCAAGCTCCATGGCGATCAGGTCACATTTCCCGAAAGCCACCATCTGAAAGGCTTTCTCAACATCATTGGTCACCTGCAGATCGAGAAACAATCCGAAATGCTTGCAGAGTTCCTGCACCAATTCGTACTGATAGCCCATGGGCGTTCCTTTGTACACAAAATAATTCACGGAATTGTAGCCCATGACAACGTGCAAGGTATCGGATGCTGCAATCGCATCGAAATCGCGCTGTTTAACCGGATCGGGTGTGAGCGAAGAATGAGGCGCAATCATATCTGCGACCATCAGTCCACCTACTG
>CAZJOL010000236.1:0-4543 GCA_964547605.1 uncultured Bacteroidaceae bacterium
ACCGCAGGTGAAGGGTGATTCGAACTTGTCCGCCCATCATGTCACGCCAGTGACTGATGCCGGCGGGTTAGTGTCAATCGAAGGGCTGTACAGAGTAATAAAAAATGATTTTCGCGGAAATTAGTATAATTCGCGGAAGAAGGAAATTCTCTGCGTCTTTGCGCCCTCTGCGCGACCTGGGCAAAATGAAAGAGCCGTCGCTTGCGCAACGGCCCTTTCGGTTATGGTACTTTGTTGAAAGTCTGTTTACTTGTTTTCAGGCAGCCAGTAGCCGGTGAAAATGTTCACATCCTTGAAATACTTGTTTGCGATTTCGCAGAGTTTCGCCGGAGTAATTGCATTGAGACGCTCTTCAACCGTCAGAATGCGGTTCGGATCTATGCCATAGAGATATGCGGTCTGCAGATTCGACAACCAGTAATTGTTTTTCTCCATGTTTACGCGATAGGTTTCCAGAGCCGGCTCGCGAACACGCTTCCAGTCACTGTCGGTGATGTTGCCTGGTTTTTTTGTTTCTTCAACCAGTCGCAAAAATGTTTCATTCACCGATGCAATATTGTCGGGGCTGCATGGGAAGTTCGACTGCATGAAGAGTTCCTGAGCCGGATATACTCTCACGGTTCCATAAAAACCACCACCATAGATGGCTCCCATTTTTTCACGGATGGTATCCAGCACACGGTTGTTGATAACCGATGTGAGCTGTTGCAGCATGAAGGCTTCATCAGCATCGTATTTCACTGACTTTGTATAGAAATGAACCAGCTTGGCTTTTTGCTCGCTTCCTTTTTTCAGTGTGAAGCTGTTGTTTCCTGTGCGTGTTTTGAAACCAAGATCTTTGTAGTTTGCCACTGAAGTGCCTGCGCCGATTCCACCAATGTATTTCTCAATCAGAGGTTTGATCTGATCTTCGGTGAAAGAACCAACAAATGTGTAATACATGCCTTTCGGATTTCCAAGACGTTCTTTGTAGAATGCGATGGCATTGTCGATGTTGATTTTATCGAAATCAGACACAGCAGGAATGCGGTGTGCGCGTGGATTGTTCTGATACAGCGAATTGTACAGCGTGTCGGAGAAAAGATTTTCAGGATTGTCCTTCACCTGCAGCATCTGCTGTTTGGAACGGGTAATGAATGATCCGAAAGCTTCAGCATCTTTGCGTGGTTCCGTGCATTTGAGATAAATAAGCTGGAACATTGTTTCAATATCTTTCACACCGCAGTTGCCAGAAATGTTTTCAGTGTAGTCATCAACAACCGGGCTCACACTTACGTTTTTACCGGACAGGAATTTTGTAAGATCGGGTGCTGAAAACTCGCCGTAGCCCATCTCATCAACAGCATTGTTGCAGAACTGTGCACTCTGATAATCTTTACCAGTATAGGTGCTGTATCCGCCGAATTTGCTTCCTTTGAAAACAATCTCATCGTTTTTGAAAGTGGTGGGTTTGATGCATACCACTGCGCCGTTGCTCAGTGTGTAGGTTGTTGTTCCGAGCTTTTCGTTTTTCTCGGTCTTTACAATGGTTCCGGCTTTCGGTTCCGATTTCAGCAATGATGAAGCAATCTGTTTTTCAACATAAGGTTTGATGTCTGACTTCAAAGCTTCATCCACCCATGATTTCAGTTCTTCGTTTTTTGGATTTTTATCTGACGTTTTTGTAGTGACATAGCAGAAATAGTTCTGGTCAATATCGATGGTTTTGCGCATGGCATCAAAGTTTGCCAGCGTAATGCCATTCAGATTGGCTTTCACAAAATTGTATTCCCATTCAATTCCGGGAATCGGTTCTCCATCGAGATAATTGTTGATATACTCATTCACAAGGCGGCCCGATTCGGTTTTAGTGCGCTCGTTGTATTGTTTTTCGTAGCGCGACATTACCGATGCCTTTGCTCTTTCGAGCTCCTGATCGGTGAATCCGAACTTTTTCACGCGGATGCATTCAACAACAAGCGATTGAACAGCCTCTTTGATTCCGTCGGGACTGCAGGCAGCAACACCGTTGAAACTTTCGTAACCGCGCGCCCAGCCGTCGTTGTAAGCATATGCATAAATGAAAGGCGGATTGGCTGAATTCACTTTTTCATCCAGGCGTGAATAAATCATGGTGTATGCCAGCTGATCAACGACATCGTTCAGATAGTCGGCTTCGGTAATGGTTTTCGGTTTTACGCGGGCGCTGCCGACTATATTCACGTAGGTCATGTCGGCTTCTGCATCACTCACAACAATGGCATTGCTCGATGAGAAAGGTTTCAGTTCGAATGTTTCCGGTCTGGTTCTGACATTTGCCGGATTTTTATGAGCGGAAAATTTTTCAATAATAAGTTTTTCTGCTTCTTCAACAGGCATGTCGCCAACAACAACTACAGCCTGCAGTTCGGGACGGTACCACTCTTTGTAGAAGCGGCGGATTACATCGTATTTGAAATTGGCAATAATATCATCTTCACCGATTGGCAGACGTTTGCTGTATTTTGAACCATTGAGCATGAGCGGCAGCCACACTTTCATCATGCGGTCATCGGCACCTTTGCCCAGGCGGCTTTCAGAAAGAATAACGCCTCTTTCCTTATCGATTTCTTCGTCGGTAAGCAATGAACCGTAGGCCCAGTCAGCGATTACAGTGAATGCTTTGTCAAGTGTTTCTTTATCATCGCTTGGAACCGGCAGCATATACACGGTCTGATCGAATCCGGTATAGGCATTCAGGTCGTTGCCAAATCCAACACCGATGCTCTGAAGATAATGTACAAGCTCGTTTCCGGGGAAATGAGCCAGCCCATTGAAGTTCATGTGTTCCATGAAGTGGGCGAGTCCTTGCTGATCGTCATCTTCGAGGATTGAACCGGCATTGACAACCAGCCGCAGCTCCACTTTCTTTTCCGGCTTTGCGTTGTACCTGATGTAGTATTTCAGGCCGTTTGGAAGTGTTCCGATCTTCACATCAGAGGCCACGGGAATTTTGTTTGTACTCACCTGAGCATTTACACTCAGAAATGAACCGAGCAGCAAACCTGTAAAGAGAACAATGAATTTTTTCATTGGGTTTTAATTTTATTATTTGAATTAGCAACAAATCTAACTCTTCTTTTTATACTTTATTTTATAAAATCTGCAAACAAACACTGATTTATTATGAAAATTCATGTATCAAGTAGTAAATCAATTAGATAGATTTCTCCGTAATTATACATAATGCCACAAATTTTCGACGAATGGGATTTGAACATGAGGCAAGCGGTTCGTCGCTCTTGCTCTGATTCTCACTCTGTCTGGAGCATGCGGCATAGCAAAGCTTCGCTCTCGCACTGAGGTCACTCTTAACCCCGCCGCTGTCACATTGAGCGGAGTCGAAATGTCGATAGCGGGATAAACTCCGTCGAAGAGTCACTCTGTATTTGCTTGCGGTATGCGGCCCAAAGTCCCGCCTTCGGCGTGATAAACTCCACGCACAATGCGCAAAGTACAACGTAATTGTGGCCGAAGGCGTCAAAGAAAGTTGCGACGTGTCACGTATTACGCGAAGCTCCTTTGAGTTGGTAGGTCACGCGTCAGGAGACGCGCGCCCAACATAAGAAAATCTGTTGTGTCCGAAGGCATCAAATAAAGCTGCGCAGCACCACCGGATACTCCGGAGGAGTTAAATAAGAATAGCCTCGGGCGAAGCCCCAGGGACAAGGTGTGCGAAGCTCCGATGAGTTGTATGGTCACCACTCACCACTCACCGCTCACAGCTGGAGTTTTGACTTGCGTAGCCGACAAAGCCATCAAAAGATTATCTTTGCAAAAACGACACAACAATGATTCACGAAAAACATATCTGGAAGCCAGGCAACATGCTGTATCCTTTGCCGGTAGTCATGGTTTCATGCGGTAATGCCGATGTTCACAACATTATTACCATTGCCTGGACCGGCACTTTGTGCACCACTCCGCCGATGGTCTATATTTCGGTAAGGCCTGAACGACATTCATATGCAATGATAAAAGAGCAGATGGCATTCACAATTAATCTGGTGGATCAAAATCTCGTGAAAGCTGCTGACTTTTGCGGCGTCAGGAGTGGAAAAGACATTGACAAGTTTAAAACCATGAAACTCACACCTGTGGCGGGAGTTCAGATTCCTTGTCCGTACATTGCCGAAAGCCCGCTGTCGATGGAATGCAAAGTGACACAGATTATCGAGCTGGGTTCGCATCATATGTTCATGGCCGAAGTGCTGAACACCATTGCTGACGAACGTTTCTTCAATACCAGAACCTCAAAATTCGAAATTGAACGTGCCGGCCTTGTCAACTACAACCATGGTGGATATTTTGAACATGGCGATTTGCTTGGAACGTTTGGCTATTCGGTGAAGAAGAAAGCATGAGGCATGCGGCATGCGGCCTGCAGCAAAAGCTCACTGCTCGCCGTTTACTGGTGGCGAAGTGACTTGCTGAAAGCTGATGGCTGATAACTGATGGCTGACAGCTGATTTTAATTTTTCGGTTGCCAGTTTGGATTGAATTGCATGGCCTGTGGTCCGATGTG
>CAZJOL010000237.1:0-4527 GCA_964547605.1 uncultured Bacteroidaceae bacterium
ATCAAACTGGTTTCATCAACCAAAGAAGAGCTCAAACGCTACGACTTGCCGGTTGGAGCCCACATCACCATTGAAGAAGGCGCCAAAGTAAATGCCGGTGACGTAATTGCCAAGATCCCAAGAACCCTCGGAAAAGCTGGTGATATCACCGGCGGTCTGCCGCGCGTAACTGAACTGTTCGAGGCACGGAACCCGTCAGATCCGGCTGTAGTAGCTGAAATCGATGGTATCGTAAGTTTCGGAACCAAACTCAAACGTGGCAATAAGGAAATCATCATCACTTCAAAAACAGGTGAGGAAAAACATTACCTTATCAATACAACAAAACAAATCCTGGCTCAGGAAAACGACTTTATCAAAGCCGGTACCCCGCTGTCAGACGGTGCCATTTCTCCGGGTGACATTCTCGCTATCAAAGGACCCACAAAGGTTCAGGAATATCTGGTGAATGAAATCCAGGAAGTATATCGTCTGCAGGGTGTGAAAATCAACGACAAGCACTTCGAGACCATTGTTCGTCAGATGATGCGTAAAGTTGAAATTCTCGATCCGGGTGATACCCGTTTCCTTGAAGGCGAACTTGTGAACAAGATTGAATTCCAGGAAGAAAATGATGCTATTTTCAATAAGAAATACATTGAATCGGCTGGTGACAGTGAAGTGCTGAAAGCCGGTTCCATCGTTTCTGCCCGCAAGTTGCGCGATGAAAATTCCATGCTGAAACGCAAGGATAAAGTCCTCGCCGAAGCCCGCGACGCACAGCCGGCAACAGCCAACCAGATTCTGCAGGGTATCACCCGCGCAGCTCTGCAAACGGAAAGTCTCCTGTCAGCTGCTTCCTTCCAGGAAACAACGAAGGTACTTACCGAAGCCGCCGTCAATGCCAAACGCGATACACTCATGGGTCTGAAGGAAAATGTTATCGTTGGTCACCTGATTCCTGCCGGAACCGGTCTCCGCGAATACGATGACCTCGTAGTCGGCTCCATGGAAGAATACGAATCACTCCTGGCCTCTAAAGAAGAAACCTTAGAAAACGCCTGATATGGATGATAAGAAAAAACAGGACAACTCACTGAACATCGAACTCACAGCCGATGTTGCCGAAGGCAGCTATGCCAATCTGGCAATCATTTCGCACTCCAGCGCTGAGTTTATTCTCGATTTCGTGAGCATCATGCCGGGAATGCCGAAAGCAAAGGTAAAATCCCGTATCATCATGACACCCAATCATGCAAAAAGACTTCTGAAAGCGCTCGCTGAAAACGTTTCGAAATACGAAAAAACTTTTGGTGAGATTACAGAGCATGAACAGGTGCCTCCCTATCAGATGTTCTCTCCGGCCGGAGAGGCATAAAACAGGATTCTGTCACATTCACGGGCGATGAGGTTCGCCCCGAACCGCCGAAAGGCTGATGACCTCTGCAGATAACAATGCAGAGGTCATTTTTTTAAATTCAAATCCAAATGCTGAATTCAATTGCTGAAATTATCATCGCGGGAATGATCGCCTCCTGGCTCTGCCGGCTCGTCCGTATTCCCGACCTGATCGGATTTCTTCTGATCGGACTGCTGTTTGGCCCATATGTTCTGCAAATTCTCGATCCTTCTTTTACCGCACTCTCAGGCGAATTACGCACGGCTGCACTGATAGTCATACTGCTCCGGGCAGGTTTTGAACTACGGAAAGACACTCTGAAAAAAGTCGGCCGTCCGGTTTTATTGCTTGCTTTGTTCCCACCATTATTCGAAACACTGGCCGCTGCAACAGTCTGCGTATATACCGCCGGACTCTCATGGAATGAAGGGCTCATGCTGGGAATCATTCTGAGCGCCGTATCGCCGGCAGCTGTTGTGCCACTCATGATAAGGTTCCGGAACGAAAAGCGCGGCACGGAAAAAGGAATTCCCACAATGATCCTTGCCGCCAGCAGCCTCAACAACGTCCTCGTGCTGATCCTGTTTTCCATCCTGGTTGTTTTCCTGTCAGGCAATGAAACCATGTCAGCATCAGCCATTGCAGCTATCCCAGTTTCAATGACCACCGGAATTGTCATCGGAATTCTGTGCGGACTGTTGCTGATAAAAATATTTGATCGCTTCAATCCGCGTGCAACACGGCGTGTATTGCTTATCCTGGCAGTTGCAGTGGTTTTTCTGCGGCTCGAAAAAGAGCTGGCCCCATGGGTTCCTTTTGCAGCCCTGCTTGCCGTGATGACACTCGGTTATATTCTTCTGAACAAGCGGGAAAAATATGCTCACGAAATATCTCAGAAACTTTCCAAAATCTGGATCCTGGCCGAAATGATTCTGTTCACACTGGTTGGTGCCGAAGTGAACCCGGAAATTGCATTCAAAACAGGACTGGTTGGTTTGCTGATTATTGGAGGCGGGCTTCTGGTGCGGAGTTTAGTCACATGGCTCTGCCTGATCGGCACGAACCTGAATATGCGCGAAAAAGGTTTTGTTGTGATTTCATATATCCCCAAAGCCACGGTGCAGGCCGCCATTGGCGCTGTTCCGCTTGCACTCACCCACTCGGCCGGAGCCGAAATCATTCTGGCGGTGGCGGTGCTCAGCATTGTTGTTACCGCGCCCATGGGGGCCATTGCCATTGAAATCACCGGACGTCACTGGCTTGAAAAAGCATAAAAAGAAAGAGCCACAAGGACACTAAGGCACAAGAAATTTTTTGTGTTTTCTTGCCTTAGTAGCAAAATTCTCTGCGTCTCAGCGCCCTTTGCGCAACCCCATGAATCAGTCTTCACCGCAAGTCTGCCTGTTGCAGACAGGTGAAGGCTGATTCGAATCTGCGAAAATAAGACCTGCTGAGGAATCTGCGGCAATCCGATAAATCTGCGGACAGAAACAGGCAGGTACTGCGAAGATTTTACTTGAGATCCCGACACGCAAGAACGCTGAACAAGGAAGTGAGAATGATGAAAGAATTCACTTCTTACTTCAAAACTTCAGGTTCCTTGTTCAATATTCGGCTTTTGTGTCTTTGTGACTTCGTGGCAAAATCCCACAAAAAAACCTCCGCACAGAAGTGCGAAGGTCTGATTTCCCCCGCATTAAATACCATAACAGATAATTAATGCTGAGGTCTCTTCCGGATTCGAACCGGAGTAAACGGTTTTGCAGACCGGCGCCTAGCCACTCGGCCAAGAGACCTTTTTTTTCGGACTGCAAAGATATAAAATTATTTGAATTGGCGCGATAACACATAAATGCAATTTTCTTTTCTATATTTGGGCTTATGAATAAGCAAATTCATCTTTCAGCTGGCAACCACCGGAATGTGGATGTGGTTTTTGTTTCATTTGAACGAGACGAAAAGTTGATTGCCGCTTTGAAAAGTATGGGTAATGTCCGATGGAGTGCCACGTTGCGAAAATGGTATTTTCCGAAAGCGGCATTCGATCTTTCAAAATTGAAATCGGCTATGAATGGGCTGGCAATAATTGATGATACATTGCTCAACGTTGTCGCTCATAAAAAGCCAGAAGCTCAAATTGACAGCATTCCTTCAGACATTCTGCAAGGATTGGCCGATTTTAAAAGATGGATGCTTCACAAACGATACAGCGATTCAACCATAAAAACCTATGTTGATGCAGCGAAAAATTTCTTAATGTTTGTTCACCCAAAACCGGCAGCCGAAGCCAATAACAGCGATATTGTCCGATACGTGAACGATCATATTCTGAAGAACAAGCTCAGTTTTTCGTATCAGAATCAAATGGTAAACGCCTGCAAACTCTATTTCCGCGAAGTGGTTCACAGCCGGCTTGATGTTGATAAACTCGAGCGCCCGCGCCGCGAACACAAACTGCCCAATGTGCTGAGCAAAGAAGAAGTGAAAGCCATACTCGAAGCGCCCACCAACACAAAGCACCGCGCCATGCTTAGTCTCATTTATGCCTGCGGGCTGCGCCGCAGCGAATTGCTCAATTTGAAGCCACAAGACATCGACTCGAAGCGCCATTTGCTAATCATCCGCAATGCAAAAGGTCGAAAAGACCGTGTTGTGCCGATTTCGGACAAACTCATTGAAATGCTGAGGGAATATTACAAATTGTTCAAGCCAAAAATATGGTTATTCGAGGGACAGAAAATTGGCGAACAGTATTCAGAAGAATCGCTTGCAAAAGTTTTAAAAAATGCTTTATCTTTGTGTAACATCATAAAACCAGTTACACTCCATTGGCTACGACATTCGTATGCTACTCATTTGCTGGAAAGTGGTACTGACTTACGATATATACAGGAATTACTTGGTCACAAAAGTTCAAAAACAACAGAAATTTATACCCATGTTTCACAAAAGAGCATACAGCAAATCCGATCACCATTTGATGATCTCTGAGACAAATAAACAAACCCACCTTTTTGGCAAAAAGGTAAGGTTATCCAACCGTTTTTGGGTGAGTAACCTTACTTTTTGGGTAGTTGAGGTTGGGTTATAAACGAGTTAGCGGCTATATTACAACCGACCGTGCTAAACAGAAAGTTCATATATTTGCA
>CAZJOL010000238.1:0-4447 GCA_964547605.1 uncultured Bacteroidaceae bacterium
TTGCGGTTGGCTTCGCGGATTCTTTTTTCAACGACTGTTCTTCGGGTGATGCTCACCGCATTTCCGCAATCGATCTTAAATCCCTGTCGTGTTCGTGTGGCCAGGAAAACCGCCGGATACAAGGGATATTCATTGTGCATGTACACATTCTGCAGAATTTCGCTGGAAGCTAAAAGAATTCGTTTCCTGATGCGGGTTTCCTGCTCCCCAAACAGGTCTTCCATGTTGTCAAGAATCCTGTCCGATTTTTTCTCGGTAATGGTGCCCTTGAATTGTGACAGCACCTCGGAGGAATTGATGTTCTCCTTGATGAAATCGTCAATATTGAATTTCGATCCTGGTTTCATGGGGGTCCTGTATTGTTGTAACCGTTAATGTTTTATGACTGAACATTTTTCAGAATTTCTGTTCTGTCAAAATCAGCCTTTCCAAAGGTATAAATATTTTTTTAATATATCAGGTACTAATTTTCCGGAATTAATATAATGTCAATGGGTCTGCCGGTTTTGCACCTGCAACTACCAAATACAACGTGCAACGCATGCCGTCCTCAGCTCCGCTTGTCCACAGATTACACAGATTACACAGATTACACAGACCCGCCTGCAAGTTTAACTGCAACAGGCAGTCGGGCAGGTTAAACACCCTCAGCAGGTCTTCGGATTTGAGCGTATGAAATGTCTGTCAGTCTGCGACTGAAGCCATTTCCACGGATAGTTCCGTGAAATTTTTCAATCAATGATTATTACGCAGTAATAATTATTGATAACAGTGTCATCGGGATGGGGCCGCTGGAACAAAAGTATTTCCGTGTCATCCGTGGACCTATTCTTAAGACCGCATGCAAATACAGAGTGAATATTCGGCGGAGTCTACGCCGCTATCGACATTTCGACGGAGTTTATCCTGCGGGACGCAGGGCTCAATGTGACAGCGGCGTGGCTCAGAGTGACTTCAGAGCAAGAGCGCAGCTACACCATGCCCCATGCCCCATGCACTGTGCTTTGTGCCGCATGCTTTATCCCAAGCTCCTTCTCAGAGCCGACCACACTGACTACTGACCACTGACATGTAACGCCTGTAACCCGGAAAATTTCCATCTGTTTTTTTAATGCAAATAATATTTTTTATCTTTGCGATAAATCTCGCAACGAAAATATTCGCAATACATGGAAAAGAACCCTTTTAAGTTTGGAAGCATTGTCGATGAGCCTTATTATACTGACCGGAAAGAAGAACTGAAAAAGGTTTTATCAGTTCTGAACAGTGAAAACCACCTGGTGCTGATCAGCCCCAGACGATACGGGAAAACAAGTCTGATTGACAAAGCTACCCGTCTGTCGGAGCGACCAGTAATAAACATCGATTTACAGCTTATTACAAGCGTAACGGATTTGGCAACACAAATACTAAGGCGCGTTTATCGGCTGCATCCCTTTGAAAAAGTCCGGCAGTTTGTGCGTCATTTCAGGGTAATACCCACGGTATCAGTTAATCCTGTTACGAATGCCGTTGATGTTTCCTTTGTGCCCGATGGCTTGCATTCTCCGGTGCTTGAAGATGTTTTGAACCTGGTCGAATCTCTGAGTAATAATAAAAATAAAACCATTGTGGTTTTCGATGAATTTCAGGAAGCTAAACAAATTGACGCAGGTCTCCTTAAGTTTTTAAGAGCCATTATGCAACACCATAAAAAAATTAATTATGTGTTTTTAGGATCTCAGGAATCACTTATCAGAGATATTTTTGAAAAGAAAAAGTCACCGTTCTATCATTTTGGTCAGTTGATGACGCTTGAAAAAATTCCATATGATGATTTTTTCCTTTATTTACAGCACGGTTTAAATTTGCCCGGGAAGAAAAAACAGGACATTGCCAATGAAATTTTGTCCATCACCGATTGTCATCCATATTATACGCAGATGCTTGCATTTGTTGTCTGGAACAATCTTTTGCGTTCCGTGAAACCTGAAAAAGCAGTTATTGATGCTATTCTGGAAATTCTTCAGATGAATGATATTCATTATGAACGATTATGGAACAATTTGAATAAAACCGATAAAAAGCTGCTTTTTGGACTTGTTGTTTTGACGGAGTCTCCTCTTTCTGAAGCGTTCTATAGAAAAAGCAATCTGGCTGCACCCAGTACTGTTTTTAGCAGCCTCAAACGGTTGATGACCAATGGAATTCTGATTAAATCAGGTTCGGTTTATGAAATCGATGATCCGTTTTTTAAGCGCTGGCTTCAAAATAAGCTTAAAGCTTAAACGCTTAATGCTTAAAGATTGGACGAAACCTTAAACCTTCAATCTTAAGCTTTAAACAGAGCAAGAGCGCAGCTTAACCATGCCCCATGCACTGTGCTTTGTGCCGCATGCCGCAAGCAAATACAGAGTGAGAAACAGAGCGAGAGCGAAGCTACCTCATGCCGCAAGCCTAATACAGAGCGAGAGCGAAGCTTTGCCAAACCGCATGCCGCATGCCGCCTGCCTCATGCCCTGTGCTTTGTGCTTTGTGCTTTGAGCTTTGTGCCGCCTGCCTCATGCTTTGACCCAAGCTCCTTCTCAGAGCCGACGGCTTACGCCTGTTGCCTGGAGTTTATCCCGACGAAGGCGGGACCTTACGACTGTCAGCTATTTCTTATATTTGCAAAATGTGGACATTCAACCCTGCCGATTATATAACCCCCTGGGATTGGCTCCTGTCCTTTATGTACATGGGCATGGCTATCATGGTTTTCTGGGTGTATATCCGCTTTAAGAAAAACGAAGACCCTGCATACGACTGGTTCATTCCGGCCCTGTTTTTCAAATTTCTGGGCGGTATTGCCGTGCTGATGATTTACGGCTATTATTATCCGGGTGGCGATACCTATTCCTATTTCGATAATACCAAGGTTCTTATACGCCTCACCTCGCAGGATCCGGGTGCCGTTTTTGATTTTCTTCTGGGTGATAACAGCTGGGAATCTTTCTCGAAATTTACTTTTGAATCGGGCAGGCCATGGGGTGATCTGTATGTTGATAGTAATGCATGGGCTATCAGCCGTTTTACTTACCCGATAGTCATTTTGGGTTTAGGTAGAATAATGACGTCAACCATTCTGTTTAATGTGATTGCGTTCATTGGCCCCTGGAAACTTTTCAAATTTCTCAATCAGCGCTATCCGGGGCAGACAGCCCGTCTGGCATTCGCCATTTTCTTCATTCCATCCTGTGTTTTCTGGGGATCGGGTTTGTATAAGGACAGTTTCACGCTTTCAGCCACGTTGTGGATCCTGTATTCCATCATGGCTATTTCATTTGAACGAAAAAAAGTTGTGCTCAATGTATTTTTGATTCTGATCAATTCTTATTTAATTATAAGCATTAAACCCTACATTTTTGTTGCGCTCATGCCGGCTGCGTTGATTCTGTTTCTTTATTCATCTGTGCAGAATATCCGAAACAAAGCACTTAGGATGCTGGTGCTTCCTTTGGGTACGGTGGTTCTGATTTTTGGCGGTCTGTCTGTGTATTCTTATCTTTCGCCATCGTTGGGAAAATACGGAAGTATGGATGCGATGATGGAAAAATTAGTGGTCACCCGGCAGGATTTTGTAAGCAACAAAACATACAGTTCCAACTTTTTCGATATTGGTGAATTTGATCCGACATTGGGCGGCATTGCGCGCAAGGCGCCGCTGGCCTTCATTTACGGATTGTTCGGGCCTTTCCCCTGGCAGGTGGCCAACCCCGTAATGGCCATCAGTTCGCTCGAAGGAATGTTGTTTCTTGTTTTGTTTATTATTGCCTTGCGAAATGTCCTGTTCCGGAAAGGCGCGTCGAAAGTGCTTTCCGATCCGGTGATCATCGGGTTTCTGATATTTTCGCTCATGTTCATCATCTTTGTCGGATTAAGCACCGCCAACTTCGGATCACTGGTCCGGTACCGCATTCCCGCGCTGCCGTTGTTCTTTTTCTGCGTAATGTACATTATTGGAAAAACACGGAGAGATCAGCTGGAATAAATACTTTATGTGGAAATGTGGGACTTCGTCCATGTGACGCTTCGCGTATGTGGGAATATTAGATGATCACTTTTGTCATTATACACTTCGACAGGCTCAGTGCAGAGCTTTTATTTTTTGTCTTTAGTGAATGTGAAAATGTGGGACTTCACGTGAAACAGCTTGTCACAGCTTGCCGGGACTTGTCATCACGTGAAACGTGACAAGCTGTTTTACGTGATTTCACGCGGTTTCACGTGATGACACGGTCGGCACCTAAACTCCTAAACCTCTCAACCTCTAAACCCATCAACCTCTAAACCCATCAACTCATCAACTCATCAACCCCTAAACCCATCAACTCATCAACTCATCAACTCATCAACCCCTAAACCCATCAACCCATCAACCTCTAAACCTAACACCAAAATCATAACTACTTACGCCTAACGCCTGTTG
>CAZJOL010000239.1:0-4444 GCA_964547605.1 uncultured Bacteroidaceae bacterium
CGACAGTGTTTCGTTTGCAGCATCAAAATATGCCATTCCGAACGAATATGACAAACTGATGGTTTCGATCGGAGCTGAAGGCACCAACGCCTACACATCGCTTGAACAGACCGTTTACGTCGAAAATATTCCTTCAAATCAACTCGAAAACTGGGCATATATTCAGTCTGACCGTTTTGCAAACCCTGTTCTCCGTGGCTTCCACACTGAACTTGAGACAATTTACGAAGAGAAAAACATGACCATGACTTCCGATTCGCGCAAGGTTTTCACAGCTTTGCTCGAAGGTGTATTCCCTACTCATGAATACGGAACACAGACCACCATTGGAACTCAGGAGCATATCAAAAATCCTTCGATGAAAAATATTCGTCAGTTCCATGCGAATTACTATGTACCAAACAACATGGCCATCGCACTCTCAGGCGATTTCAATCCGGATGAAGCCATCAAGGTTATTGACAAATACTTCGGTTCAATGAAACCCGGCAATGTTCCTCCATTTACTCCTGCTGTTGAAAAACCCATTGCAAGCCCTGTTGAAAAAACCGTTCTCGGCCCCGATGCTGCCAACATCATGATTGGATTCCGCTTTCCCGGCGCCGGCACCGATGATGCTCTTAAACTCGAACTGCTCGATATGATTCTTTCAAACAGCGCAGCCGGAATGATTGACCTTAATCTTACAAAAAAACAAAAAACTCTTAAAGCCGGCTCTGGTTGCTATATTCTGAAAGATTATTCAGTTCAGCTTCTTTTTGGAACACCTAAAGAAGGACAAACTTTACAGGAAGTGCGCGACCTGCTTTTGGGACAAATCGAAGCAATCAAAAAAGGTGAATTCGATGAATGGCTGCTGCCCGCCATTATCAATGATCTGAAACTGAAACAGGTGAAGGCATTCGAAGACAACGGCTCGCGCGCCGATGCATTTGTCGATGCATTTATTCTTGGTCAGTCATGGGACAAGTATATTTCAAAACTCGACCGCATGGCGAAATTCACCAAACAGGACATTGTTGATTTTGCCAATGCCAATTTCAAAGACAACTATGTGATTGTTTACAAGGAAACCGGCAAGGATGAATCCATCAAGAAAATCGCCAAGAACAAGCTCACCAAGCTTGATATGAACCGCGATATGGAATCTGAAATGCTGAAAAAAGTAAAGGAATCCAAAGTAAACGAAATTGAACCGGTTTATGTTGATTTTGAAAAAGACATTACGGTATCGAACCTGAAATCGAATATTCCGCTGTATTACGTGCAGAATAAAGAAAACAAAACATTCAGCATGTATTATGTTTTCGACATGGGAAGCAATCATGACAAAAAACTTCCGTATGCCATCGACTACATCAAATTCATCGGAACAGACAAAATGTCGTCAGAAGAAATCAGCAAAAAATTCTACAGTCTCGGTTGCGAATTCAACGTTTTCAATTCTGCTGATGAAGTATATGTTCAATTGAGTGGTCTGAGTGATAATTTCATTCAGGGACTCGACCTGTTTGAAAACCTGCTGGCCAACGCTGCTCCAAGCGATGAAGCATGGACCAACCTTGTAAACGACGAAATGAAATCACGTGCTGATGCAAAACAAAATCTTCAGTATGTTTTCAGTTACCTTGTTGGCTACGGAATGTATGGTGAGAAAAATCCAATGAACGATCAGCTTACGGAAAAGGAACTGAAAGCCATGACTGCTGCCGAAGCTGTAGGAATCATCAAATCGCTGCTCGGCTACAAACACCGCGTTTTGTTCTATGGCGATATGACCGTTGCAGATCTTACCAAAACTCTGAATGAAAAACATCTTGCTCCTGCAACACTGAAGGATGTACCTGCAGAGCGCGTTTACACACAACAGCCAACTGACAAAAACATCATTTACTGGGCTCATTTCGATACGCCGCAATCACAGATCATCATGCTCAATCGTGGCGAAGAAGGATTCAATGTACCGCTCAATCCCACACTGCGTCTGTTTAATGAATATTTCGGCGGCAGCATGAACTCTGTCATTTTCCAGGAAATGCGCGAAGCACGTGCCCTTGCATACACTGCCATGTCCTTTTATCAGTCACCTGATAAAAACACCGATCATTATTACAGTCTGTCATACATTGCCACACAGTACGACAAAATGCAGACAGCCATTGATGCATTCATTGAACTGATGAATGCCATGCCGGAGTCGGAAAACGCATTCAATCTGGCAAAAGACGGTATCGTTAAACAAATCCGCACTGACCGCACCACACGCGACGACATTTTGTGGAAATACGAAGACTATAAAAAAATTGGTGTAAAGCAGGATCTGAACAAAGAGACCTTCGAAAAAGTTCCTTCGATGACAATGGATGATCTCAAGAAATTCCAGGCTGCTTATCTGAAAGACAAACCGCATACCTTCCTCATTCTGGGTGACCGCAAGTCACTCCCGCTCAAAATGCTGAAAAAATACGGCAAGGTGAAAGAAGTGAAAATTGAAACACTGTTTGGATACTAAGCCAACCGATACTTTAGAAAAAAGGCGGGCAGTGATGCCCGCCTTTTTTTTATCTTTGGATGCTGAACTTTTTTTTAATTTTACGACAAACATAATTTCAATGAATCGTTGTTGCATCCATGAATAAAAACAGCTTCATATTTCTGCTGATGGTATTTTCTGCGCATCTTGCATCCGCACAATATTTCATTTGGGGAAATGAACCTGATCTCAAATGGAAAGAGCGTTCAACACCGCATCTGAACCTGATCTCGCCCAAATCTTTCAAAGCGGATTCATTGTTTGTTCCGTACTTTGATTCAGCCATAGTCTATCAAACAAGTGTATTGCATACAACTCCACGCAGACTCAATATAGTTCTCCATCCAAACACACTTGTATCAAACGGATTTGTAGCCTGGGCACCTGCACGAAGTGAGCTGTTCACTGTACCAGCCCGTGATTTCTACCCGGGCTTCTGGCCTCAGCAGCTGGCATGGCACGAAATGCGCCATTTTGCTCAGTATTCTGTTGCTCACCATCAATTGAAGAAACGCATCGGATGGGTCTTTGGTGAATACCTCACAGTTGGAATGATGGGCATTGTGGTTCCACCATGGTATATTGAAGGAGATGCCACTGCATCGGAAACGGCTTTTCTGAATACCGGCCGGGGCCGCTCCCCTTCTTTCTCAATGCCCTATCTTGCATGGCTGAACACACGTAAAAGAATTCCTGATTATGATCGTTGTATTCTTGGCTCCGACTGGAATTACACACCCGACAGATATCTGTATGGCTACTGGATGGTTGCCTCCGGTCAGAAACAATTTGGTCCGCAATTCTGGCCAACTGTTTATGCCGAAACTTTCATGAAAAACAATTTCGGAATGTTCCCGCGTACGTTTAAACAATTTGTACCCAATCGCACACCACTTAGATTGTTTCATGATTCAACACAAGTCTGGATGCGGAACTCCGTGAAAGCAGAATTATCATCGTTACCACTGACAACATCAAATGCAGTGACTAATACAAGGGACTACCGCAATTACAGACCAATCGGATGCGATTCAGCAGGAAATGTGATTGCATTCAGAAAATCTCTTCATGGTGAACCCTGCTTTGTGATTACCGGAAAAGATCGGCGCGATAAAGTGATCAGAAATACCAACTATGTTCATGACGATGCATTCGGATTTGACGGCCACTACATTTATTATTCGGAATACCGGCCTCACGAAAGATGGGGAATGGTGGACTTTTCAAGAACATTGCGCCTTGACATCACAACGGGAAAAGTTGAAAATATTTCTGTTACATATAAGGAACTGCTTCCTGTTGTAAGTCCCAACGGACAAATCCTGGCGACCTGTGCATACCGAAACGACGGCACGTACCTGATTTCCGTTACCGATCTGAAAAGTGCGCAAACACTGGGCTGGGCTGAACTTGCATACAATGAACAACCCTTGTCGATGGCGGTCGATAATGCGGCAAATAATCTGTATATCATACAGCAAACCGTTTCGCAACGCCGGATTGTGAAATACATCGGATCTGAGAAAACAATGAAGGTGTTGTTGTCGTCAGGAGATATAAATTTCAGCAATCTTGCATTGATTGACGACTACCTGTATTTCAATTCAACACTGAATGGAAACGAAGAAATCTGGCGGATTTCAGTGTCGGGCGGAAATCCGGAATGTATTACAAACACTGCATTTGGTGCGGCTTATCCGGTTTCGGACGGAAAGACCGGATTGTATTTCAGCGAGATGACAGCACAGGGATATCAGATTCGTCATATCAGCCAAATAACGCCTGCAGAACCGGTTTCAAGATGGACATTCATGTATGGAATGGCTGATACTCTCAGCATGCAAACAAAAAAATTGTGTGATACAATTTCATTATCAACGATATGGACAAAAGAAGGTAATGATGATATTA
>CAZJOL010000240.1:0-4431 GCA_964547605.1 uncultured Bacteroidaceae bacterium
AATGATTTCATCGCCGTCTTCGACAAACGACAGATGCAGCCCAATCGGATTTCCGGGCGAACATCCAAAACAATTGTATCCTTCAACTTTCCGGTAAGGATTGAAAATCTGTTTGCTCATGGTTTTTCCTGATGTTTCTTAATTATTCCAAAATTAATAATTTTCTGTCATTTGGGAATAAGCCATTTACTTAACATTTCTTATCTTTGCAGGCTAATTCGGAATCTGTTTTAAATCAAGGGATATGAATAAAAAAGAACTTGCTGCTATCATAAACGAAAAAGCAGCGCAGTACAAAGACTACACGGCTGAGAACCTTTCAAAGCTTGTGAAAATCAAATCGCTCAGCGGCGAAGAAAAAGCTGTTCAGGAAGAAGTGATGCGCCAGATGCATGAAGCAGGATTCGATGAAGTGAAGATGGATGGCCTTGGAAACGTGCTCGGCCGCGTCGGTTCAGGAAAAAAAGTGCTCGCCATCGATGGTCATATCGATACCGTTGATGTAGGCAATCCCGAAAACTGGAATATCGATCCTTTTTCAGGTCTTATCGCCGATGGTTTTGTTCACGGTCGAGGAACCGTGGACCAGAAAGGCGGAATCGCATCTGCCATTACTGCCGGACGCATTCTGAAAGAAATCGGTCTGGAAAACGACATCACTGTTTGGGTGGTGGCCAGCGTTATGGAAGAAGACTGCGACGGCCTTTGCTGGAAATATATTATTGAAGAGGATAAATTTCGTCCTGACTTCGTCATCAGCACAGAACCCACCAACCTCAATGTTTATCGCGGACATCGTGGCCGAATGGAAATTCATGTTTCTTTCCGCGGACTTTCTGCCCACGGTTCAGCACCAGAGCGTGGCAAAAACGCTGTGTATATGGCTTCCAGAGCAGCTCTTGAAATCGAGAAACTGCACGAACGTCTGACCAATGATGAATTTCTCGGAAAAGGCAGCGTGACTATAAGTGAATTTGTAAGTGGTAGCCCATCATTGTGTGCTGTGGCCGATTTCGCACGCTTCCACCTCGATCGCCGTCTTACCTGGGGCGAAACCAAAGACAGTGCTGTGGCCGAAGTGAAAGAAGCCGTCAATAATCCGGACTCAAAAGTCGAAGTCCTCTGGTACGACGGACTCGCATTTACAGGTCTCAAATATGGTATGGAAAAATATTATCCGACCTGGAAAATGCCCGAAGACCATCCAGCTGTACAGACCGGTGTGACTGCATTTTCAGAACTCTTCGGCAAAGCGCCCATCGTTGATAAATGGACTTTTTCGACTAACGGAATTGCTACCAACGGAATCCACAAGATTCCCACCATCGGCTTCGGCCCTGGCAATGAAGTGATGGCACATGCGCCCAACGAAAAAACACCGGTGAGCGATCTCGTTGCTGCATCGGCTTTCTACGCTCTTTACGCTCAGATTCTGTAATCACCAAAAAAGAAATACAATGGGAAAATTCAAAAAACTCATTCGCGACATTGAAAAAACCAATGCCAGTCTTTATCAGAAAGATTTTCTTCTCACCTGGGACAAATCGTGCGAAGAACTTGAACTGGTGCTTTATGTAGCCGATGCACTCCGAAGACTGTACAATAAGAATATTTCCACTCGTTCATTCGAAAGCGGACTGGCTGTGTCTCAATTCCGCGACAACAGCACCCGCACCCGCTTTTCATTCGGATCGGCAGCCAATCTGCTTGGACTTACCATACAGGATCTCGATGAAGGAAAGTCGCAGATATCGCACGGAGAGACCGTTCGCGAGACCGCAAACATGATTTCATTTATGACCGAAATTATCGGAATCCGCGACGATATGTTTCTGGGCGCCGGACACGAATACATGCTCGAAGTGGCTTCAGCTCTCGATGATGGCTTTGCAAACAGTGTCCTTCCGCAGCGTCCGGGCATTGTGAACCTGCAATGCGATGTCGATCATCCGACGCAGAGTATGGCCGATCTGGCACACCTGAAAAACATGTTTGGTTCGCTCGATGCATTGAAAGGAAAGAAAATCGCCATGACATGGGCTTACAGCCCGAGCTATGGGAAACCGCTCTCAGTGCCGCAGGGCATCATCGGATTGATGACGCGCTTCGGTATGGATGTATCGCTTGCTTATCCCGAAGGATACGGATTGATTCCGGATGTGGTTGAACTGGCAGGAAAACAAGCCAAAGAAAGCGGCGGAAAATTCGAAGTGGTCAACAGCATGGAAGAAGCTTTTGCCGGTGCTGATATCGTTTACCCGAAAAGCTGGGCGCCTTATCACATCATGGGACGCAGAACCGAATTGCTGCGCGCCGGCGATAAAGACGGTCTGAAAGAACTTGAAAAAGAAGCGCTGGCCAACAACGCCAAATACATGAACTGGGAGTGCACCCGCGAAAAAATGAATCTTACAAAAGACGGAAGCGCGCTCTACATGCACTGTTTGCCTGCAGATATTACCGATATCAGTTGCAAAGCAGGTGAAGTTTCAGCAGAAGTATTTGAACAATATCGCCTCGATACATATCGTGAAGCAGGCTACAAGCCATTTGTAATCGCAGCCATGATGATGACCAACCGCTTTGATGATGTGGCCGATCTGCTCAGATTCATGAAGAAAAGAGCTGTTCCAAGAGTTCAATAGATTAATAGAATAAAGGCACACAAAGTTCCCGGTCACAATCAGCGGCTCAGCTTCTGCTTCGGTGCCGGGATCTCTTGTAAAACCAGTGCAGACCTTGCTGAGACTTCAATAGAAAGGTCCCATATCATACGCAATTGGTCACGTGTCAACGTAAAACTGCTTGCAACGTTTTACGTGGTTGCAAGCCGGAGACGCGCGCCCAGTGCGACCGTAGTTGCCGCGAATGTTTCCAGAAAGATCCCGGGTCCACGTAGAACGTGGCACGGCGCACACGAACTTTTCTTTTTCGGGGCTGATGCCAGCTTGTCAGGGAACTCAGTGAACCTTGCCGGGAATCAGACAAAAGAATTTTCTCTCAAATGATTTATACCAAATGGAAATATACAATAGTCCGTAGATTTGGATGACTCCGGAGGAGTCGTATGTCTATAGAAATAAATCAGAAAAATCAACGACTCCGGAGGAGTCGAATGTATTGGAGCTTATTCGATGATTCGAAGCCGTTTACATTCGACCCGCCAGCTGGCGGGTCGCGTAATGGCGTATGCTTTTCACTATAGACATGCGATGCCTGCCTGTTTGTCAGATAAACCTCTGGCATCGGCCATCAATCTACACTTATTCACATTGGCATAAAATATATTTCACAATGGTATTATCAAATATATCTAGCTAAGGCTTAGATAGTTTCTGTGAACGGAGAAATTATTATTTATCCTGAGCATCATGATTCATTTACATTTGTACAGGCTTCAATATCTTAGCTGAAAATTTGAATCAATGAAAAAGACCTTCGTATTTCTGTTTTTATTCCTGCTGTTTTTTGCCTCAAAATCCCAGACAACACTTAAAGTTCTTTTTCTGGGGAATTCCTATACCTCGGTAAATGATTTACCCGGACTTATCTTCCAGGTGACAAAATCGGCCGGTGATTCCCTGATTTACTCATCAAATGTCCCCGGCGGCTACACTTTCAACCAGCACAGCACCAATTCAACATCAGTATCACTGATTAATCAGGGCGGCTGGGATTATGTTGTCCTGCAGGAACAGAGCCAGTATCCTTCGTTTCCTGATGCACAGGTACAGGCAGAGGTCTTCCCTTATGCAACGGCTCTCAATGATATGATTCTCGCAGCCGACAGTTGCACCGAAACAATTTTCTACATGACCTGGGGTCGCAAAAACGGCGATGCTAGCAACTGCGCTGTTTGGCCACCAGTCTGCACTTACGAAGGTATGGACAGTCTGCTGCACCTGAGATATATGACGATGGCGCAGGACAACAACGCAGAAGTATCTCCTGTGGGTGCGGTATGGCATTATCTGCGCACCAACGCCCCCGGCATTGAATTGTACAGCGCCGACGAAAGTCATCCCTCTCCGGCCGGCTCCTATGCCGCCGCCTGTACATTCTATACATCGATGTTCCGCAAAAGCCCGGCGAATATTACAAATGATTATTCCCTGTCGGCCAGCGATGCCAGCACAATCAGAAATGTCGTAAAAACGGTTGTTTTCGATAGTCTTGCCCATTGGTTCGATATTGATGAAATTCCGGTAGCTTCTTTCAATGACAATCATAACGGATTAGAGGTGAGCTTTACCAGCACTTCTGTCAATGCTCATCATTTCTACTGGTCTTTTGGCGATGCTGCTACTTCAACCGAAGAAAATCCGGTTCACACTTTTGGTGCTGCCGGCAACTACACTGTTACACTCATTACCGAATACTGCGGACTGTACGACACAACGTCACAGACCATTGCCGCAGCTCCTGTTGGCA
>CAZJOL010000241.1:0-1204 GCA_964547605.1 uncultured Bacteroidaceae bacterium
TTGAACTTCAATCAGATATACTTTGACATTACTTTAAGTTGACGCGTATGCCTCGTAGGGTTTCAAACCTTACGAGGGGTTTAACTCACTCCGCACTTACCACAGTGATATCAAAAATCACGGTGGCATATGGCGGAATGGGAGAATCTATCTCTGAGCGTCCGAATCCTATCGAGCTGGGCATGATGGCCTTTACCTGACTTCCGACCGACATCATGGTCAGCGCTTCGTTGAATCCGTCAATCAGATCGGGTGAGCCCACCACAACTTCGAGCGGATTTTTTCCAATCGAGGAGTCGAAAATCTGCCCGTCGATCAGCGTGCCGGTATAATGGCATTTGACATTCTGCCCTGCCACCAGCTTAGGTCCTGACCCATTTTTCAGAGGAATCAGAATCAAGCCCGATGCTGTTGGTTTCTGCGTTATATTATTGATTTTCAGGTAATATTCCAGATCAAGCATTTCCTTCTCTTTCAATTCGGTAAACTGCTTTTCGACTTCCTGAGCCAGAATCTGCTTTTCCTGGGCAAACTCGCTCTGAGTCTTGACTTCAAGCACCCTGAGATATACATACATCATTGAATCCTTTTCGAGGAAAGATGGATAAGCCTGAGCACCAATGGTCATGCGAAAAAATGTATCGGCCCGTACCACAAACGAAGCACTGTCGCCCACCGACAACATGGCTAAACCCTCCATAATATCACCATGGAAGGCTGCCTTATTCACCGGAATCCAAACCGGGACAATTTCCTGATCGCTATCAAAAAACACACTGTCATTCATTGTCCTGTACTGAATTCTGACATTGATAAAATCGCCCACAGCCACCGGATTGCCTTCCTGGTCATCCACAATTTTGTAATTCAGACCGTTATCGGATAAATCGTAGCCCGGGTAATCGGACTGTGAACACGAAAAGGCCGTCAGAGCGACCAGAATCAGGAGAAACGCTTTTTTCATATTATTCGGCATTGTAATCACGCACTTGCAGTATTTCAACATCATATACCAGCACAGCACGCGATGGAATTGTCTTTGAATCACCGATCCAGCCATAGGCCAGATGCGAAGGAATGATGAATTTGGCTTTGTCGCCCTCGCGAAGCAATAAAAATCCCTCTTCGAGCCCGCTCACAACATCGGCATGACCGATCCAGATTTCCTTGGGGCCGGTTTTGGCCGACTCATCACACAATGTCC
>CAZJOL010000241.1:1214-4416 GCA_964547605.1 uncultured Bacteroidaceae bacterium
CAAATCTGATTAACGGGACATTGTGTGATGAGTCGGCCAAAACCGGCCCCAAGGAAATCAGATTTGCCTTGAAGTGATAACGAACGATCGTTTTATCGGACACCTTTCTGCCCTGCCCGGCTTTGTATATCATGTAACGAAGGCCGCTGCCCGTTTTGGTCATTTCCCACTGATTGCGCGCAACGAAATCCTCTATTTGCCCATCTTCGCTCTGAGTATAGAGATTGTTGGCCTTTTCAAGATTCTTGCTGTATTGCTCCGGGTTGGTCATTTGTTTTTCGTCAGTAGGTTTGCTTCCGCATGACGACAGCAGAAAAAGACAGCACAAAATGAAAAATACTGATTTAATCATAACTCACTTAACGCTTTTTCAAAGATGGATATTGCTTCCTGCAAAGGACCGTAGAAATAAGCGCCGGAGGCATTTTTATGTCCACCGCCATTGAAATATTTTGTTGCCATCGCATTCACGTTAATATCACCTTCCGATCTAAGGCTGATTTTAATGAATTCAGGTCTTTCAATAAAGAAGGCACTGATATGAATGCCCTTGATAGCCAGACCATAATTCACAATATCCTCGCTGTCGCCCTCCGAATAGTTGAACCTGACCAGATCTTCCTTTGTCAGATATATATAAGTCGCATTGTATTTGGGTAACAGCTGCAAACGCTCGCTGATGCTGTATCCCAGCAAGCGTATCCGGTTTTCCGAAAACGTATGATACAGCACCTGATTGATTTTCACGATATCGATCCCTTTCCGCATCAGGTTGGCTGTGATTTCAAATGTACGGGGTGTCATATTACCATGAAAGAAATTGGCTGTATCGGTCACAATGCCGGTATAAATGCATTCTGCAACGTCTTTGGTAATCAGATCGGGATTCAAAGCTTCAATCACATCATAGACCAACTCTGATGTTGAGGCAACATCGGGTGTTGAATAAGCCGCATCGAAAATATTGTTGGTCAGAATGTGATGATCGATCAGAATCCGCTTTGCATTGGCTTGCTCAAGCGCCTGCTCAAGTTTCAGCCCTCTTTTCAGTGCATTCATATCAACAATGACCTGAAGACTGGCATTGGCAATAAGGTTAACGGCTTTTTCAAAGTCGTTTTCAGCAATCACAATGTCCGAAATTCCCGGCAACCAGCTGTAATAATCAGGAAATACATCCGGGATTACAACAACAGCGCGGTGTCCGTATGCAGTCAACGCCTTATGTATGGCCAGTGACGAGCCAATGGCATCCCCGTCGGGGCTTGTATGCGAAACTACAACAACGTTTTGAGGATCAGTGCAAATAAACTTGCAGATATGATTTTTGTCAAGTGTATTCAAAAAATAGTAATTTTGGTGTTTCAAAGTGCAAAATTAATAAATTGCATCAATTGTTTCACCAAACTGTTAAACTATGGCAGGATCAATTACACTTGCAATCATTAAGCCCAAGGCAGTAGCCAACGGACACATCGGCGCCATTTTTCACACCATCAACGCCGGTGGCTTCCGCATCCGCGGAATGAAAATGATTCAGTTAACCCGTAAGCAGGCTGAAGAATTCTATGCAGTGCATAAGAAACAGGATTTTTATGAAGGACTGGTTGAATTCATGTCTTCAGGCCCCATTGTGGTAGCCAGTATCACAGCAGCCAATGCTGTTGAAGATTTCCGCAAACTGGTAGGTGCCACAGATCCCAAAGCTGCTGCTCCAGATACCATTCGCGGTAAATTCGGTACCAATATCACCATGAATGCCATTCACGGTTCCGACAGTGATGAAAATGCCGTTCGCGAAACAAACCTGATGTTCAAACCCGAAGAGCTTTTCGACTAAGAAAACTTAGGCCGGTTTTACTTCATTTTATACTCACTGAATGAATGGTCATTGTAAAAAATGATTATTCTTTCTATTTCACTGCTGTTACTGACCAGCGGTGCAGGAATCTGTTTGATTTCCGGCTTTTCCGGTCTGATGGTCTTTGTTGAAGTACTGTATTCAACCGGATCTTCGTCTTTTACCATGGGCACCTTCTCCGGTGCCGGATCGATGCTGAGCTGTGCACTCCGCTCTTTTGCCGCAATGAACGATGTAAGCGTCTCATTCTCTGTTGCTGTCAGCTTTTGCTCACTGCGCAACATAGGACCGCTACCCATGATGAGCCAGTCGGGGTTTATTTCAGGAAATTTTTCCAGGAGTTTTATAACAAATGCCAGACTTGGTTTATTTCGCCCCGACAAGAAGTGAGAAATTCCTGAGCGCTCGGTGCCAAGCTTATCAGCCAGGTCGGCTGCCGACAGCTGGTTGATTTTCATAAGGAGTTGCATTCGTTCTATCATGACCTATAAATTTGTTTACAAAATTAAACATTTTGATGTTACAAATTTAAATCATGCTAAATTACATTTGTAATTACATTTGTAAACAATGGCTATTTGCAACTAAAGACAAATGAATATGGATAATATATTGATTATCAATAAGCAGACAATTTAATACACTTGGGGGCATCATACTATCAAATGATACTATTTATTTGAATTCATTATTCATATAATTGAGTTATAACAATTGATATTCAATTACTTAAACAATATCTATGTTGATATTGTCTTAAAAGTTACCCTGATACAATTGCCAACATTAAAGCAAAATTATAATTACAAATGTAACCAGTAATTCATTAATTTTTTAGAGTGACATTTGTAACATGTAGCCAGATTCATGATGAAAAAAAGATCCTTTGCTCCAACCTTGAGTATTTATTCTGCTCTGAAAAAACACAAATTATTTTAAGATTGAAAAATAAACCAGGCAAAAAATGGGCAATCCTCTACCCTTTCAAAATTTCAATATTTCCCTCCGGGAACACAGAAAACTGAATTTATTCAAATCTCAGCCACTTGAATTTAATGCAAAATCATCCAAAGTCCGCATCAAATGTGGATTTGGAAAATATTTCATTATACAATTGATTTGGCTTAGCCCGAAAAAAAATATTACACTCGCTTACGGGCGCCTTTTACCTGAGGCTACCCGTAAAACACAACAAGCTGGAGCTATTTGTTCTGACAGCTGAAGCTGTCAGCTATGTTGAATTCCCTTGACCTTAACCTTGATCTTGTCCTCGTCCTCATCCTTGACCTTGTCCTCCTTTTCGGGTGCTGCGCGCGTTTTATCATCCCCGGGGCTTAACCC
>CAZJOL010000242.1:0-4414 GCA_964547605.1 uncultured Bacteroidaceae bacterium
GAGCAAAAATGTGATTACTACAATCCAATAACTTCAGGTTTTTTTGTCTTCCAATGGACAGGAAATTTGGTTATTGAATCTTGCTTTATTAATGATGTTAATTGGGGTGGTAAAGGAATATGCCTTTATAATCATCACATTTTTATAATTAATCAACCCTTAAAATCAGTATGCTATTTTCGAAACACTGGTAAATCCTTCACAATTCATTACTATAATAAACAATGCCCTGAACTAGACGACATTCTTCTCTTCGATGACAGGGGCTCTTCCTGGACATTTATTTGTGTTGACGATCAAATTGATATAGTTGAAAAATGTCCATGTTACAGATAGCCCAAATAATTTCCTAAATTTGAAGTGCGAAAATTAACATGAAAATTCTTCAGGTTTGTGGCGGGCCTTCGTGGGGCGGCATTGAGATGCAGACAGTCAAGCTGACGCTGATTCTGCAGAATGCCGGACACGACACCTGTGTTTTCTGTTCAGCCGACGGAGAGATTTTTAAAAATGCCGTAGAAAAAAAACTGAAGGCTGAGACCGGTTTGTTCAATCCAAATAAATCATGGTTTCATTCTCTGCACTGCGCAAAAAAAATCATCCGTGATTTCAATCCCGATATCATTCATGTTCAGCGATCGCACGATCTGTCGGTTATCACGGCCGCTCTGCGCCTGATGAAATGCAAAACCCCGCTGGTATTTTCGCGCCGCATGGAGAGCCGGCTGAAAAAGAAGTCTCCCATACATCGTTTTATATATAGCCGTGTAAACCGCGCCTGGTGCGTATCTTCGTTTGTCCGTGAAAACTTTCTGGCCACTTCGCCCATGAAGCCCGGGAAAGTTTTTGTGATGAACAACGGGATCGATCTGCGTATTTTCAATCCGGAGCGATTTGATAAATCCGGCATGCGCGCAGCCTATGGCATTCCGCAGAATGCTACTGTAATCGGCATGACAGGCCGGATTTCGCCCATGAAAGGTCATGCAGAGTTCATTCAAGCTGCAGCCATGCTGCTTGAAAAAACCGAACGCAATTTGTTTTTTGTGATGGGAGGCGGAGCCAGCGTGGGTGAAGGCACTTTTGCATCTGAGGTTTTCGATCTTGCCAAAGAGCTGTTGCCGGAGAACAAATATTCATTCATAGGCCACCAGCCCGATCTGGCAGGATTGCTTTCAACAATGGATGTATATGTGTTTCCGTCGCACCGCGAATCATTCGGCAATGTGCTGCTCGAAGCCATGGCCATGCAGTTGCCCATAGTTGCCGTGAATGCCGGCGGAGTCCCCGACATGATCACCAGTGGCGAAAACGCGCTCTGTGTGCGGCCCCAGCACCCTGATGAAATTTTCTCTTCCGTGCAAAAATTGCTCAACAATAATCATTTATCCACACAACTGGCTCAGGAAGCCAGAAAACGAGCACTCGACTTTTCTTCGGAAAAATTTCTAGAGAATCTGATTAAGGAGTATCGGGAGGTGATTGAAGAAAAATATTGAATTTAATCAATTTGCGTTGTGCGTTGTGCGCTGAGCTGCATGCAATGAACATTAGAAAATCGTTTTAAGATAAAAGATAAAAGTATAAAGATAAATGGGAACGATAATATTTTCAAATAATCAGCAAATCATTTCAAGATAAAAGACAAAAGGATAAAGACTAAAGTGAACAAAACATTTTCAAATTTTCAAATCATCAGCAAATTAGCTAATCATCACATTAGCGCATTAGCCAATAATAACGTCGCTCATATTCCCACATGGACAAAGTCCCACATTTTCACATTTTCACATTAGTACATCAGCATATTAGCACATCAGCAAATTAAAAATCGTATTTTTGCATCATGGATAGCATCAGACAACAAAAAGCAGCCCGGCTGATTCAAAAGGAACTGGCTGAAATATTTCTGCTTGACGGAAAAAACATGTTCGGCAATGCCATGATTACAGTCACCATTGTGCGGCTGAGTCCCGATATGAGCATTGCCAAAGTGTATCTGAGTCTGTTCGGAGTGAAGGACAGAGATTCTTTGTTTCAGAATATTCAGATTTACACGTCTGAAATCCGGAAACTGCTCGGGCTGCGCATTGGCAAACAGGTGCGCATCATTCCGGAACTGAAGTTCTTCATTGACGACAGTCTGGATTACATGGAAAAAATTGACAAGGCGCTAAAATCATAGCTGTGGCCCGCAAACAATGGATACCCTGGATGGCATTTCGTTTCTGGCGATCGAAAAAATCGTTCAGTATCATCAACATCATTTCAGGTATTTCATTCTGGGGCATTGCCGTAGGAACAGCAGCACTGATTATTGTCCTTTCGGCTTTCAATGGCCTCGAAGGCATGATCAGCACCATGTTCAACAACTTTCACAGTGAGCTGCGCATTGAACCGGTCAACGGAAAATATTTTCAGAACAACAGGATTGATACTTCGAGGATTGCCTCGCTGAGCGGAGTTGAGCATGTAAGTTATGTGGTGGAAGACATCTGCATGGTCCGTTACAGCGACCGGCAGCAGGTTGTGTACATCAAAGGCGTGGAGCCAGGTAAAGGATTCGAGCAGAAATTCAAACCGCTCATGCTGAACGGCAGCAGCAATCTCGGGACCGACAGTGTGCCCTACTCGCTTGTTGGTGCCGGTATATTTTATTCCCTCGGAATCAATATCAATGATTTCACTACACCGCTCATATTCTACAGCCCCAAAAGAACATCGGCTGCGTCGGCCGACATATCATCGTCATTCCGCTCCAGGAGCTCCATTGCTGGAGGCATGTTTTCTGTGCAGCAGGAATTTGATGAAAAATATATTGTTGTTCCTTTGTTGCTTGCACGCGATCTGCTGGAGTATGAAAATATTTCCACAGCCGTTGAAATCAGCATCAGCGATGAACGACTGATCCCCGGAATTGAAGACGAACTGCAGGATATGGCCGGTGACGGATTCAATGTGAAAAACAGAATGGAACAGGAAGAGGCATTATATAAAATCATGAAAAGCGAGAAGCTGATTGTATTTCTGATCCTCGCGCTCATTCTGCTAATCACATCATTCACCATCATTTCAACACTGACTCTTGAAATCCTGAGCAAGCAAAAGGATTTGTCAACGCTTTATGCATTAGGTGCAGGTGTTCAGAAAATCAGACGTGTCATTATTTCACATGGATTCATCATTTGTCTTACCGGAATGCTTGTTGGATTCGTGATCAGTATAATAGTAATTGTACTTCAGCAAAACTTTGGTCTGGTGCGGTTTGCCGGAGGCGATACCTTCATCAGCGATATTTATCCGGTGAAAATAATCTGGACTGATTTTGTTTATGTATTTTTCACTGTACTTTCAATTGCAACGCTGATATCGTGTATTCCGGTCAGGCGCATCAATTCCGGGTGGTTCAGCTTCCGGTATTAAAAAACCAATTGATCCTTTCTCCCGACCTTCCATAGTCCGGAATGAAATGAAGGTCATGGAAGAGTCTGGGATTTCGGCACAATGTCCCGCCTTTGGCGTGATAAACTCCACGCTCAACGCACAATGCCAAAGTCATGCTGCCATAGCAGAGTGCTGAGACATCTTACCAACTATTCCATGTTTTCCGATTCTCTCCAAACTATGGAATGTTGGATAAGTCCAGTGAAAAGGATGCAATCGCCCAGAAGGCAGCTGATAATAATCAGCCTCTGAAGCAGTTCATTCTCGGCAAAATTCCGTACTTTTGGGCTTCCAATAAACAATCATTTCAAAATGAAATACACTCTTTTTATCGCTATCATGATCATGATGACACACACAGCCAAAAGCCAGCAGGAAGCCCGTCTTCTGCGTTTCCCTGCAGTGAGCGCACACGCCATTGTTTTCACCTATGCCGGTGATCTGTATTCAGTAGGAAAATCAGGTGGCGTTGCACGCCGCATCACATCCGGTGACGGATACGAGATGTTTCCGCGTTTTTCGCCTGACGGAAAATGGATTGCATTCACAGGTCAATACGACGGCAACACCGAAGTGTATCTGATTCCGGCTGATGGTGGCATACCCAAGCGGCTCACCTACACCGCCACGCTGGGCAGAGATGATATTTCGGATCGCATGGGGCCCAACAACATTGTGATGGGCTGGACACCTGATGGAAAGAATATCATATACCGCTCACGCGGAACCTCATTCAACGATTTTGTAGGGAAGTTATATGCTGTTTCTGTTGATGGAGGGCTTTCTGAAGAGCTCCCCCTCTCCACCGGTGGCTTCTGCAGTTACAACAGCGATGGCAGCAAACTGGCTTTCAACCGCGTTTTCCGCGAATTCCGCACATGGAAATATTACAAAGGTGGAATGGCCGATGATATCCGGATCTTTGATTTTAAAACAAAATCCATTGAAAAAATAACCGACACGCAGGCAC
>CAZJOL010000243.1:0-4392 GCA_964547605.1 uncultured Bacteroidaceae bacterium
CTGATCATAACAATTGCTTTTTAATTAAATGTGGGGCTAAATTAGTAAAAAAGTTTGACATGGCAAAAAGCATGCGGCATGCGACATCTTGGCGATGATCGCGTGAGAGGCGACAAGTGCGATTGCTCCGCCTTGCACAACGCACAATGCGCAACACACAACCCTTCAGCTTTAGGCTTAATGCTTAATGCTTAAAGATTACGTTGAATCACGATTTCTTAAGCATTAATCTTTAAGCATTACGCAACGAAATTCGGCAATGCATAACGCACAAAATCCGGATATCATGGATTAAAATAAAAGATTTAAAGACAGACTGATTTCATTCATCCAATGATAGTCCTTCGAATGGGATTTTTTCAATTTCGAGTTGCGTCATCACATATTCCTCATACATTTTTTGTTTGAAATCGAACCATTGCTGACGATAGTCGGAGTCATCGATTTCGGCTTTAAAATTAGCAAATGGACTTTTCCGACTAAGAATCTTTATAAGGTTTTGCTGGAGAATTTCATCTGGAATTTCATCAACAAATTTCTCCATTATTTTAAATGAATCCCATGACTGCATTGGCTCAATAACGAAGCTATTCCATTCTTCTGTAACTTTAATATAATGCTCTTCCCAAAGCTCAGTTTCGTCTAACCGATCCATGTATGGAATAAAATCCATTTCCAAAGTTTCGCGGTTAATATATGCATTCAATCCGCAGTCAAGCATTTGGGCAATTTCATTGATTTGGGCTGAAGTGACTTTCATGGCTGGCATTTATCTGTTGTTTTCAAATGTAAAAATAAAAAATTATTCTTTGAAAAATATAGCGCAGGAAGCAGAAAAACCGCTTCCTGCGCTGAAAACAAATAGACTATTTTATTTAAATGAAACAGGATTACTAACTACCGGCAGCTGTCTCACCACATCCTGCCTGGCTTTTACTATATCAATTTCTTCAAACAATATCGCTTCCGGAAGAATCATGCTGGCCGGAATTCCTTTGATTCCACCCGAAGGAGCGTACATTCTGGTATTGGCAGGAAACACCATCGTGTTGTAAACCTGCATGGCTGCTGATGTTGCAATGATTCTTTTAAATGACCGCACCGACAGCCCCTGAATTTCGGCGAGACTCACAAGCTCTTCGCTGCCATCGCTGACACGAACGCGATAAACGGCAATGGCATTGGTGAGTTTCCACGCTGAAGCACTGCCTGAAAAAATAATCCTCATCCCTTCTTCGGGCACATCGGCTGCGCGTGAAACGACTTTGCGAACAATGTAGGCATACTCAAGATCTTCTTCTTTCGCAGCAGCAATGAGCTTTTGCTTGAGTTCTGCCTTATCGGCGGTCGTTGCGGGATTTGTATTCTTCATGATGATCACACCAGGTGCAATGCACGAGCCCGGGCTGTATGACGATATTTCAGGGCGGCAGTGTCCGTTTGATTTTGTCATTTTTGAAGTGGGCGTTCTGCTGCTAAGCAGATTAACGAGTACACCATTTCCCACAAGTGTGAGGGTATCGGCGCAGGCCACGCCTTCTGCATCAATCCTGAAGGAGCCGATCAGGGGAATTCCATTGTACGTGCTCATGGTTGATGGTGCTTCGATGGTTATGTCGCGCGAAATAATTTTTTTATTCATCATCATTTCAAGATCGTTGCCTTTGAAAATGTCGGGTGAATAGCTGATTACATCCTGACTTGCGGCAACGGGTTCGCGCACGGAAATCAATCCATTCAGATTTTCAAAAAACAGCTGAGTTACAATTTCGGCCAAAGCCTGATCTTCGAATAAAACCGGACCACTGTATGACTCGCTCACAGCCGGTGCTTTCAACAGGTCGCTCATGTTTTTTGCAAGTCTGTTGCATTCCGCAATCAATGTTTTTTCATCGGGTAAGGTTGATACAGAGTTTGAAAACCACAGCATATGATCAACGGCGTCTTCGCCGCCCGGGAACTGCGATTTCGCAAACACCTTCAATGATACAACCTGCAGCGGATAGCTTACATTTGTTCCTTCGCTGTTGGCATAAACAATGTTGGCGTCGAATATGGTCAGACTCACTTCAGAGCGCATTATATCAGGAAAATTCAGAAAAACGGAGGACATGTTTTTAATTCTTTTTTCCAGTTCTGCCAAATTGTATTTCAATACGGAATATGGAATTGTCTGAGTAATTTTTTCTGATTTACTGAAATCGTCGCGCTTCAGTTCTTCTTCACTGAAACTCTGTTTGGCCAGGGCAGCCATTTTCGCCTCGTAAAGAGTGACGGCTGTTTTGTAATTGGCATCCGTTGTCAGCCAGAGTGCGCGCCTGATGTCGGCTTCATTGCCATTGCCCGGAACATTATCATCGAAATAGCTGTAACTCCAGAGAGTTGAGAAGTCTTCGAAGTTTTCGTTTGTTTTGCCGTTTTCGCCAACCAGAATGCGGTTCTTAAAACTGCAGTAATGATCTTCCTGCGATTTGATGATGGCGCCCAGCGATGACCTGATCTGCAATGTACGCACATCGGATATGGTGTAGCTGATGAACTTCGGATTCTGCATATTGGTGATGCGCAGACTATCCATGCTGCGTTGGATTTCTCGATTCATGGCATTCAGAAAAAGCTGCGTCTGTGCAGTTGCTGCGTGAATCATGAAAAACGCGATCAGCAGCGCGATTGATGCTTTGATATTTTTCATAATGAATTTCTTTAAAAATTATGGACGTGACAGTATGGGTTGTTTTTCCTGGCTTTTGGCCTTGCGCTGCGTTTCGATCTGCTTGACAAATACCGTTGGGCAGACTGTGCTGACCGGCACTCCGCCTGATTCGGCGCCACAGGTTCCGGTGAAAATTCCATAGTCATTGCCGGCAGCTTCAACCTGAGAAAAAATCGAGAGAGGCGTTCCGATCAGATCGACTCCACGCACCAGTTCATCGGGACGGCCATCCACGTAAACGCGGTACACCAGTGTAGGAGTAACGTTGAATGCATTTGGTATGAAACGGTCGGTGAATGTGAACCCACCAACAGTGCTTACAAACAGGTATCCGTATTCCTTGCCTTGTTTTTTTGCTTCTTCAATCAGCATCAGGCGCAGTTCTTCAAGTGTTTTCGGATTGCCCGAAGATATTATCATATTCGATTGACGGCTCACCGGCTCCATTCCCGCCATGGCACGTCCGTGTCCGTTTGAATTTGAAAATCCGGTAATAGGTGCGCGCGACATCAGAAAATTCTTCAGAATTCCGTTTTCAATAATGATGATGCGTTGACCTTTCTGGCCCTGTTCATCGTATTTGTAGGCACCATTGAGATAGAAATTTCCGAATTTTTCCATGGAAGGATCAAAGACGACGTTGATATCCTCATTCAAAACTTTTTCCCCAACTTTTTTCTTGAATGTCTGTGCGTCGTTTTCATCTTTCATTCGTTGACCTTCGATGCGGTGCCCGAAAATTTCATGAAAGAAAACACCGGCCGATGCTGCTGAAAGCAATGCCGGACCTGTATAGGAATCGACTACCGGAGCGACTTTGAGCTGACTGAGCAATGAGCTTATTTCTGCAACATCTTTCAGAATCACATCATCAGAAGGAAGGTCTTCGGGACGAAACGCGAAATAACTTTTATAGAGCGGCAACTGCATACCATCATCTGCCTGGGTTTGCCCATCAATGTAAAGGAAGGTTGAGATGCGGTTTTCCGTAATCTGTGTTCCGTCCGACGCAACATAGTATTTTCTTTCCACCTGAAAAATCAATGACGCTGAGCCGGTCATCACGTCACGATTGCTGAGAAATGCAGCAGAATATTTTTTCAGCTTTTCTTCCCACAGTTTCAGATCAATGTTTGTTTCCTTTTGCGTTAGCGGATTTTCGAAATAGGTCACCGGCTTTTCAGATGAAAAGTCATCCGATTTATCTTCATCTTCGGCTTTGACGGCCTGATCGGCAAGCACCTTGGAGTATTTGTCAGCTGCTGAGCGGTAGCGTTGTTCGGTCTCGCGCCAGAGCGCCTGCTGTATTGCTTTTGCATTTTCTTCGAGCGGCAATTCCGTCCCTCTGTATCTGATAAAAGTAAAATCATCACCTTTGAGCGGGTGTGTGTTGTCAAGCGATGCACTGCCGCACCTGACCTCGACGCATAGTGTACGCAAATGAGTGTTCCGCGATTGGGTGATCTGACCAAAACTGGCGTCAATTCTGTAATTCGTAATTTCATTTACCCGGTACGACATGAAATATGGTGCGACTTTTTCGCGTTTCAGCGCCTCCATGTTTCGGTCGAGTTCGGTTTTCAGAATCGCGGGAAGCTTGTCCTGTCCCGCTGCTGATGCAAAAATAGCCGCAACAGCAATCATAAAAATCATTGCTTTTTTCATTTTACCTGTTTTAA
>CAZJOL010000244.1:0-4361 GCA_964547605.1 uncultured Bacteroidaceae bacterium
ATGTCATGGGCGTGGGCGTGAAATCCTGCATCTGCTCCGGCCTTATACCAGATTTTTTTAATTCAATGGCGAGCTCAAACGTATCATCCATGCTGCTGCCCGGGTGCGACGAAATGAGGTATGGCACTATCTGCCGCGGCTTTCCGGCTTCCGCATTTATTTTATCGTACTCGGCTTTCAGTTTCAGAAACAACGTAAAAGCAGGCTTCCGCATGATGGCCAGCACCCTTGGAGAACTGTGTTCAGGAGCCACTTTCAGACGGCCAGAAATATGTTTCGAGACAAGCTTTTTGAAATATTCGCGACCGCCCGGCAAAAATCCTTTTTCGTTCAGAAACAAATCGTATCGTATGCCTGAGGTTACAAACGCAGCCTTGATTCCATCAGACTTTTCAATTTTGTCATACAGATCGATCAGCGGCTTATGCGATGCATTCACATTATCGCAGAGCGACGGGTAAATGCACGATGGCCTTCTGCACTTCTCGCAACGTTTGGTATCAAGCGGTGCCATGCAATACATATTGGCCGACGGTCCGCCTATATCGCTGATGTAGCCACTGAAATCGTGCATCTGTTTTATCTGCTCAATTTCCTTCAAAATCGAATTTTCGCTGCGGCTCTGTATGTAGCGGCCCTGCTGCATCGAAATGGTGCAAAAGCTGCATCCGCCGAAGCATCCGCGATGTATGGTCACGCTGTGGCGAATCATTTCATACGCTGGTATGGGCGGCTTTTTGTTGTATCGCGGGTGGGGAAGCCGTGTGAACGGAAGTGCGTAAATCCTGTCCAGTTCTTCGGTTGACGATGGTGCATGTGGCGGATGAACAATAATAAATTTGTCTTTATATGGCTCAATCAGCCCTTTTGCTTTCAGCCGGTTTGAATTTTCTTCAATCAGTATAAAATGCTTTCCGAATTGTGTTTTGCTTTTCAGACAATCTTCGTGCGAAGGCAATGTGATATATTCCGGATATGTGTTTTTATAAGCGATTACAGCGGTCTGCGGTATCCGGCTGTTCCGGAAATCGATGTTGTTTTTTATCTGATCTGCGACTTCAATAATGGCTTTTTCGCCCATACCATACACAAGCAGATCTGCTCCGGAATCGGCCAGAACAGAGGGCTTGAGCGAGTCGCTCCAGTAATCGTAATGCGTGAGCCGCCGCATCGAAGCCTCTATTCCACCTAAAATTACCGGTGTTTCGGGATAGAGTTGTTTCACCATTTTAGTGTAAACCGTTGCGGCATAATCGGGTCTGAAACCGCTCCTGTCGCCAGGTGTATAGGCATCGTCGGATCGAAGCCGTTTTCGTGCGGTGTAGTGATTCACCATTGAATCCATGTTGCCACCGCTGATTCCAAAGAACAAGCGCGGCTGACCAAATTTTTTAAAATCGCGCAAATCGTCTCTCCAATTGGGCTGCGCTATAACAGCCACTTTATATCCTTCGGCTTCGAGCACCCTTGCAATCACCGCAATTCCAAACGATGGATGATCAATATAGGCATCGCCGGTTATCAGCACAACATCGGGCTGGTCCCAGCCGAGTGCTTTCATCTCGTCAAGTGAGGCAGGGAGCCACTTTCCAAAATCAGTTCTGTTATTCGCCATTGATCAGTTCTCCCGATCCATTTCCGGTTCGCTTCACCAGCAAAGGATTTCCTGAATAAAAAATGTTTCCGGTGCGGCGTATTTCGGCAACAAGATTATAGGTGCAGTTTACAACAACATCGTTGTTGCTGGATGTTACAGCCAGTACATCAATGGCCGGCATTCCGGAGCAGTCTATTTTTGCACCACCACAGTTATAAACATACAGATAATCGGTTTTGCCGCTGCACTCGTAGCCGCCTGCTCCAGCATTCACTTTTAAATATGCCTTGTCAACATTGCCGCTGAATTTTGTTTTTCCGCTGCCAGTCCAGTATTCCATCAGTATAGTGTCGCCTTTATGTTGTTTCAGAAAAAGATTATCGTAATAATTTTCAGAACCAAAATACCGAAGCGTTGTGTAATGTACTGTGACCACAGGTATCAGATCAAGTCTCCGCGTCCAGTTGCAATAATTGTTATCGCGTATGCAGAGTTTATTGTTTTCAAAAACACATTCAATTCCGCTGACAACATTTTCTCCGCCGGAGATTTCCACAACATTCAGACTGTCCTGAATAAAATTGACATGAATTCTTCCATATGCGGTCACGTTGTCAATATCAGCCGGAAACGGCACTGAAACGGTTGTCTGATCTCCTGTTGAAGAAAAGCATCCGGCTTTTTCCTTCTGGCAGGAAACCAGAATGAGAGCAAGGCAATATATCAAAATGTGTATTTTCAACAATTCAAAATTACAATTAATTCAATTGCTGAGCAACATTCTCATTGCGTCAAAAACAAGTTATTCTTAAGGTGCAATCTGTTATTATGAAAATCCTTTAATGTGCAATGACAATTTTTGCAGAGGAAACAGATTGTTCAGAGATTATTTCCACAATGTAACATCCCTCCGGAAGGCCTGATGTATCAATCGTTTCAGATGCATTGTACTGTCTGATTTTTTCACCAACATAATTGTAAATTATAATGGTTTTCGCATTCTCAGCCAACACAATCAGCTTGTCATCAGCTGGATTTGGATATAAGACTTCAGACGGATTTTCTCTATCAGCAATTCCGGTCCAGGCATTATTTACTGCAAAAGCAGCTATCTGATCGCTGGGTACCGAGATGGTATTGAACGCACCGGTGCTGGTGTCGAATGTGCCGAAAAGACCGCCCTGCGTTTCATCATAAAGGGTCCCATACAGTATTGAGTTTGCGTTGTTCCACGAAATATCCTGGCCGTAGCTGAGTGCAAAACCGGTGCTGCCGGTCAGTGTTGCTGCACCCGTGAGTCTGTCGATGGTATAAAGATTATCATCACTTATATTTACACCGTAGACAGCACCAACCTGTGTTGCTTCTATAGCGATGAATACTCCACTATCGCATGCTCCGGCAACAGTTGCATGGAATGTACCCATATCGAGCTCATAGAGTGTCGAGAGTGTATCATTAAACCCAATTACATACGTCTTTTCATCAAGTTCACAGTATGTTGCAGCCATTGGTGCTGAATTCAGTCCGCTGATTATTCCCACAGGCATTATGGTGCCATCGGAATACACAATATCCACTTTCCCGCTGATTCTGAAAACATAGAGAATATCATCAATGAATTCGAGGCACATCGGAAAGTCTGTAACATCGAAAGCCGAAATTGAATCAAGCGTTCCTGTAGCGAGATCAACTCCGTTGAAACTTTTATCTGTAATATTAATCGCGTAGGCCGGGTGATAATAGGGCGGAATGGACCATGCAATCAGCGATGTAGTATCGGAGTTGTTGGCAGGGTTTATATCGTTTGCCATAATAACGGTCGCTTTCATTTGGTACACTCCGGCCGCTGAAACAGAAAGAGGAACAGTGAAATTCACATCCTGATCTGCAGCGGGTGGCAGATTGGCTGCAATGAACGGCATGTTTTCGTTGTACACTTCGGTTGAATTCAACGTGATTTTAAGATTGACAGAATATGTGGATGCCGCATTGGATCCATTGTTCCGGATGGAAACGACCGGGTAGACAACATCGCCTACAAACGCCATATCAGGACTGATGCCGGTTACAGCCAGATCATCGCCGCCCGGCGAGCTGATTTCGACATTGTCGATGCAAAATCCCCAGGCCCAGCCTCCTGCATCGCTGTAATGAAAGCGGATTCTTACATCGGATGAGAGGTATGACGAAAGGTCGATGGTGTAATCATCAATCCATGCGCCACCGCTTCCGGTAAGCGTTTCGAGTGTTGTATAGTTTATTCCGCCATCAATACTGATTTGAACTTCAGAAATATCGGAAGAGCTGAAGCTCAGATAGTCAAATTCGAGTACTGCACCTGCCACGGAATTATTGAAAGAAGGGGTGGTCAGATTTACATTGATCATATCGCAATTGCAGGAGTCATCGTTGGCGCATGCATAGGAAGTGTGCGGCGGAATATTCCAGAAGGCTGAACTGAGATCAGGGCCAAACAGCCAGCCGAAGGTGGCTGCACCAAATTCATTGGTCCAACCTGTTGGCAGGACACCTCCTTCGAAGTCTTCGGAAAGGAGGATTGTTTTTGTGCCGTTACCCAATGACTGTCCGTTTGCTGAAGGTGCAAGGCAGCATGATATCAGCATTGAGAAAACAAAGCATAAGATGTAGAGATGTTTCATAGTCGGCTGGATTGAATATGTTAGAGTATGCAAAAGCAGAAGAGTCAAATATATATAATTATCTTACAGGACTTAAATAAAAAAGGCCGCATTAGCGGCCT
>CAZJOL010000245.1:0-1664 GCA_964547605.1 uncultured Bacteroidaceae bacterium
GACCAGATTGGCGAAAATAGTTACACCGCTGGTATATGAAGCTCTTATACCACTGGTTGCCGACGATCCACCTCCGATATCATTTGGTGTTGCTGCTCCCACAATATTGGAATCAATTACACATGATTCAAGCGGATACCCGGAATTACCAGTAAGTTGCATGCCGTAATAGCAATTTTCTATGGTGTTTTTATGAATGGTAATGTAGGAATTGGATCCTGATACATTTGTTGGCGTTGTTGCATTGTAAACAGAAATACCCCTGGATGACGTATTCGCTCTGTTCAACGTTATTTTAGAATTTGCAATTGTATTATACTGGGCACCGTCGAGAGCTGATGCATTTTTAATATAGTAGCCATATTCCATAGCGGAACCGCTGGCAATCATCACGTCAATTCCGTTAAATGTGAAATAATCTCCACCATTGATTGTGAAACCTGCGTCGGTCGTTCCTGTAGTTCCTGTAGGTGTAACAACCGGGTTGGCTCCAGCTCCTGCTCTTGTAAAGGTAATGGTGTTAGTTGAAGTACCTGTTGCATTAATAACCGGGCAGTCTTCAGCAAAGGTTTGTCCGGCAACTACAGCAAACATTACAGGTCCTGAAACGCCTTCTGAGTTCATGTGATTGATGGCAGCTGTAAATGAAGCAAAGTTGCCTGTTCCATCATGAACCATGGGTGCGGAGGTTGGTGCAAGATTGTTTATGGTATAAAGACCATGCAAGGGATCTGGCGCTGTTGATAAAAGTAAAACATCATCAATGGCTGCAGGAGGATTTACAATATAAGAAACATCCGATTTCCAGCTGAAAACCAATCGGTAGGTCTCACCAGGTATTCCTATCAGATTAATTGTTTCTGTATTCCAGGCAGCTGAGCTCAGTTTATACATGCCGCTGACTGCGCCAGGACCTGAAATCTGATATGTAGCGGAAATAGCTGTATTTGCAATGGGTGTTCCAATATTGGTAACTGTTCCGAAAAACACTTTCATGTTATCCCAGTCCGATGTGGTTGTTCCTTCACCGCCCACTTTCCATTTGAATGTGAGGGCGAGTTTCGATTCACCTGCCGGAATTGTTACATCATAATAAATGTGCTGTGTCACACTATTCTGAGAGTAGGTCCAGTCAGTGCCGGCTGTAGATGAAATAAAACCGCAATTGGTTCCATTACTAACAACAGGTGCAGCACCAACATACCAGCCATCGGTAGCGGAATTTACCGCAGTCCAGCCATTGGCTGCAGGGGTGGTCCCGTTTTCAAAGCCCCCATTTCCAACATTGGAGATGAGAACAGTTTGCCCAAACGACACTCCAAATGCCAGCAGGGCAATCCAAAACAATAATAGTTTTTTCATATTTTAAAATTTAGTTTGACTTTTCGCCTCTACCCCCCTGGGCGTTGAGCGGATGGCAAAGATAATGAATTTAGTGGCGGTTTGATACCGGTTTGCAATAAATATTCTGTAATTCATGTTAAAACCTGGTGGTCGTAACAGTTTTAACATGGGTTGTTGGTGAAATTATCCTCAATTATCGCTGGTATATCGAAAGAAAGCCGATTTATTAACAAATTGTTGAATACTTAAAATTTCATTGAATTGTATAACATAAATAACAGAAAAGGCACACCAAATCATTGATTTGATGCGCCATCCAG
>CAZJOL010000245.1:1764-4343 GCA_964547605.1 uncultured Bacteroidaceae bacterium
ATAACATAAATAACAGAAAAGGCACACCAAATCATTGATTTGATGCGCCATCCAGAATGAAACCCTTCAACTTATCTTGTTATTTCCATCAGAAATCATTTGGGGATAGTGTCGGATTGTATTTCCGGCGATCCGAAAACCAGATTCAGTTCAAGTGCAATCTCATCCTTTTTCACCTTGGCCGGATCGGCGCTTTCGCGGATGGGCCAGTCGAGGGTCTGTAATACCAGATTGCCTTTAAGACTAACTGAATCTTTCCCGGTCTTCGTAATTTCAGCCGGAAAGGTGACCGGTCTGGTTTTATCCTTGATTGTCAGACTGCCTTCCAGCTTATATTTTCCTGCACCGGAATCGGCCTTAATCTTGTCGATTTTCAACGATGATGGTGGAAATTCTTCAGTGCTCAATGTTTTCTGCGATGTTTCACTGAATAGTCTGACCATGGTAAAGTTAACAACAAGTTCGGCTGATGTCAGGGTATCGTTTATATAAACCAGATTCCCACCCAGTACAGGCATGGTGCCATCCGTTGAATATGATATATTTTCCATGCTGACTGTTGCGGTAGCGCCAAAGAGATTTATTTGCTTGTTTTCGACCTTATTCTCAACATCGCGCTGCCAGTTGACTTTGCTTTTTACCGAATCCACCTGATATATGGTTGTTGTGCGAACAGAAAAGCTTTCCTTATCATTTCCCTTTCCGGAACCTGATCCGCACGATGATACAACAAGAGCGGCAACAAGGATAAAAATTATTGATTTCATAATTCACAGGTTTTGAGAGCACTAAAATATGAATTCCGTGCGAAATACGACAAAAAAAAGCCCCGGTTTCACGGAGCTTTTACAACGATATTTATAACATTTATTTCAGCCTGATTTCTTCAGTTTGAATTACTTCCAATGTAGCAGCGTCGTAGATAAACACCACAATATGCATGTGGTCTTTGTTCCAGGTGCCGTTTGTAACTGTATAGTTGAGTGTTTTACTCAGCTGGGTTCCGGCCGTTGCTCCTGTTGCTGAAAGCGTGTCACCCCAGGTCCCGTTCATCGAGCCTCGGAGTACATGCATATGTACGTAATCTGCAATATCGGGTGTTGCTCCAACAATCGGATCATTGTTTTTCTGATAATCCACAATGCTGTCTTCAGTCAGATATGCGGAAATCATGATTGTGTTCGGTAATTCATTCAGAAAATTAACATTTGCAGTAAGGTCGATGGCTGATGTTCCACTGTTGAAAGTTCTGGTGATATTGATATCGGCATCGGGAGGCAAAAGCAGTAACTCGGCTATTTTCGAAGCCCAGTCATCGGGTCCGACCACCCTGGAACCACTGTATTCTTTGCGGTTAATGGTGCCATTTGGGTTACCGATCAGATCAACACCGAAATAAGTATTCAGGTTCTCACCTGTAGTGCATCTGAAATCGGTCATGTAGTTTGGTGAGACCAGTTTGGCAAAATACCCTGCATGTATCGTCACAAGTGTGATTTGATCAGGATACAACTCCATCAGTTGGTGGGCAATGACTGCCGCTCCAGGGCAGTTAGGACACAGATGTCCGGTATAATCTTCAAGAAGGATTTTTCTTTTGACAGTATCAGTCGAATCCGGACCCGGACCACCTTGAGTGTAAGGCGGCTCAATGACATCGCATGAAACAAATGATATTGCTACAATGGCAAAAACTGAAAGTATCGTGAAAAGATTTTTCATCTCTGTTTTATATTAAAAATTACTGGTTATGGTCACAAGCAATCCGTATGAAGCCGGTACGTTGCGGCAGACACCACCAACGCAAACGATTCCTTCGCGCTGTTTTCCGAAAGTCACTGCAACACGGCTGCTGTTTTTGGTGTAACCTAAACCGGCTGTATAATAATGCAGTTTTTTATCACTATCCGGATTTCCGTAATTATAGCTGTCGCCGGCCATGAAGAACCATTTTGGCGCGATGGTGAATTCAAGCATTGCATTGGCCCAGTTCTTTTCGTCTTGTTTCGTCAGCAGATGCTGCACTTCCATGCGGATAGAATTGGTTGGCGTAATTTTATAGGTTACATCTGCAATTCCGATGTGGCTGTAAAATGTCCCGTCGGTATGTCCTTCAATCACATCGCTGTTGTAGGTGAGATAAGCCCAGGTGAAAATCCCTTTTACTTTCTTGCTGAATTTATGGCTAATTTCAACATTGAAGTCCTCGTAATAAAGTTCATCGCCAATAGCAAAAAAATCGCTGGTATAGCCAAGGGTGCCAGATTGCATGATTGCCGTGGAGTCATTTATTTGCTGCATATCAATGGCGTTTGCTCTGGAATAATTCACTGCAATGTCGGTTCCGTAATGTCCGCCCAGCTTTGAGTCTTTTTTGATTTTGTAATTGATCTGTCCCTGAAAAGCCATTTCACCGTTGGGTTGCGATGCATATGGGTAAAAAGCGAGCAATGTATATGAATGCGGTTTGGTCAATGCAGGGAGATAATTCATCATAAGCACATTGCCTGTTGCAGTGCGGTCAGAGCGATAGTTCATATTATCAATCCGCTTGGCACTCAGGGTAATTCCAAAACCTT
>CAZJOL010000246.1:0-4328 GCA_964547605.1 uncultured Bacteroidaceae bacterium
ATAAAAAAGGCCGCATTAGCGGCCTTTTTTATTAGTATTGTTTCTGACAATATTAATGAACAATATTAATCATTGATTTTGAAACATTGGTTTCAGTAATCACAACAATTATATATGCTCCATTATTAAGATCTGAAGTATTTATAGCATTAACGCTTCCATATTCAGCAACCAAATTGCCAAGAACATTGAAAACATTTACCTGTTTTACATTTTCTGCATCAATGTAGAGTCTGTCATTGGCAGGATTCGGAAAAACATTAATAGTATAATTACCGTTCTCAACGATTGAAGTAGCTACATCAACAGTTACGAGATCAAGGCCAATAAATGCACCATCGGCGGTGTTGTCAAGGACATGTTCGTTGAATGCAAAATACACATTCTGTGATGCATAAGCGGTAAGTGGAATAGAAAGTTTTACCCAATCGTCAGCCATAAAGCTGGTAGTATCACTCGAAAGAAGAGTTGTGGTAAAACTTGCTTCAGCGTTGGTTGTTGTTGACACTTTCACATCAAGCTGATCATAGTAACCGCCATTCCAGAAAACATAATAGCTGAGTTCCTGATTGGCCTGAACAGCAATCTGAGGAGTGATAAGCCATTGGTCGTTTGAAGATGTACCACCTGTTGACCAAGTGCAATAAGCTGCATTAGCTCCGCCACCAGTAGGTATGGTCATTGTGCCACCGGTCCATCCGGGAAGCGGGGTCGTGCCATCAGCAATCTGAGCCCATCCCGTTCCACCGTCTGGGCTAGCTTTTGTCCAGCATGTAGGAGGGAAAGTTGCGCTTTCAAAACTTTCAACCCATGGGAATGAAGAAATTGTATTGCACTCAACAGCTTCGCCAGCCAAAGTAATTGTAATATCACCACCATTTGTAGCAATAACAACAGTCTGATTATTAACGCCAACAGCAGAAGGAGCATATGTGAAAGTAAATGTTGTTGAAGCACCAGCTGCTAAACTTACCGAAGCAGGAACCAATGTGGTTGTCCATGGGGCGCTGATACCAGTAATACCAGAACAGGTTAAGGTTCCGGCTCCACTGTTAGTAAGAGTGAAAGTTCCGGAAGTTGCAGAAGCAGGAAGTACCAATGTACCAGCATTGTATGCTGCAGGTGAACAATCTGCCACGGGAACGGTAGGAGCTACACCAACTATAGTTACATCGTCCAAATTCAACCAGAACATATCAGTGCAATTGTGATGACGCCAGGCGATATACGTTGTACCAGCGGGAACATCAACTTTGCGCAAATACCATGCACCCTGGGCCTTGCTGTTTCCGCGGAGTTGATTGTTCCTTTCAACTGCACTGGAAGAAGAACTGACTAAACCTTTTGCAGTCATTGTTTCAGAAAAAACAACAGTAAAGTCGCCTACAGCAGATCCTGTGGTAGAAGCCATCAAATCGTAATATTCTCCGGCATAAGCAGCATCCTGAGCGCAAACATAATAATAGACTGAATCAGCGCCGGTAACATTTTTAGTAACTAAAAAGTTATCAGGGGTGAGAGCGCCAACTCCATTAATGTAAGAAGCAGAAGAAATGCATGCACTGTCTGTCGGAACAGGGTTGTGTCCTAACAAGCCATAAGCGGGATCCCAATTGTAGGTATCACCATCGTTATCAATCATAGACCACCCGGTAGGCAGAGCTCCAGTTGAAAAATTTTCGTTCACCAGAACGACATTCTGTGCAAAGATGAATGAGCTCATCAGCATCAGAATCAATAAAATGTAACCTTTTTTCATGCTTTTTTGTTTTAGTTTGATTCTTAGCAAAATTATAAATTTTTTTCATCTTACATACAATGTGAATATAAAATTATTCATTTAAGCAATATTTATTTTTCTTATGATATTGAAAACCATCCAATGGGCAAAAGAAATCTAAAAAACGAAAAGTGCTGGATTTTTAAATTGTGTTTGTAAGTTATTGAATTTGAGATAAAGAAATATTTATATTCTTCATTATTTTGAAACATATCTAATCAAATATCTGAATAATCTTTTCATTTTCGTCCGAAAATACCGGATTCATTTTTCAACTTCAGGTAGATCTTTATTATTTAGGGAGATTAAATCAGGGTCTCTTTAAAAATCAGACTGGCTAGTCAGAGACCTGAGACTTTTCAAAGCACTTTCATACCCGATTTCAAAATGTTTTTCAGCATGTTTCAGATTAAAATATTCAAAGCCAGATGCTCCTTTGGGTTCAATCAACAGATCGGGTTGAATCGACATGTCCTGGAGACGGCTGTTTATCGACAAATGAAACACCCGTTCAGCGATGCTTCTGATGCCGGGTTTGATCTGTTTGGGCGCAATCGGATTTACATTAACGGCAATGATGAAATCTGCTTTTCCCTTAATTGGTTTGACAGGTAAATTGTCACACACGCCACCATCAACCATCAGTTGATTGTTCATGACAACCGGCCTGAAGAAAACCGGAATGGAAGAAGATGCCAGCACTTTGCGCGCAAGATTTCCATGGTTGTGATATTCGGCCAGTCCTGTATTCAGATTTGTAATGCAAACCCAGACAGGAATTGGCAGGTCCTCGATGTTTTCCGTAAAAAGGTTTTCATACAAGATGCGGTAAAATCCGCTTGACTTCATGAGTCCTGCACCAGCCCATCCAGGCTTGAAGAAATCGGACAATTTATATGAGCACAGAATTTTAAGAATTTCCAGTGGCTTGTATCCGTCAGCATAAAATGCGGCAGCAATGGCGCCGGCACTGGTTCCTGAAATATAATCCGGTTTGTATCCTGTTTCTTCAAGAGCCTGCAATACACCAAGGTGAGCAAAGCCTTTGACGGCTCCTCCACTTAATGCAAGCCCAATCGTTTTTCCGTTTTTCATATCAGTAAGATGATCTCTGAATCGAAAAATCAAATATAAGCAATTCCTTTTTAATATGTAATTTTACAATCAGAATTTTCAATTTCCAGAAATGAATCCGATATTTTCAAAACTGCTTCCAGGGCTGCTTCCGCTTATTGTATATTTCATTGCTGATGAATTTTTCGGGACAGTCATAGGTATTGCCGTGGCATTGGGGTTTGGAATTATTCAGCTTTTTTATATTCGCTTCCGGCAGAAAAAATGGGATCGATTCATTTTATTCGACACGGCTTTGCTTATTGCACTGGGCGCTGTATCATTGCTTCTTGAGGATGATAAACTGATTTACTGGAAATTTGTTTTTATGGATCTGCTGCTTATCGGATTCATTCTGTTTTCGCTGTTCTCAAAAAAGAATCTCTTTCTGCTCATGTCGAAACGCTATGTTGGCGACATTGAAATGAACGACAATCAGATGAAGACTTTCAATACGAATCTGTGGGCTTTCCTCATTATTGCTGCTTTGCATGCAGGGATAACTTCCTTTTCAATATTATTTCTTGAAAATTCTGCAACATTGTTCATCGGTGGAACCCTTCTATATATAATGCTTGGTGTCTGGATCCTGTTTGTGTTTGTCCATCAGCGGCTGCGACGGGGAAAAGTTTCGGAGGAAATCGTTCCGCTGGTTGATGAAGAAGGAAAAATCATCGGACGAGCAGCCCGCAGCGAAGTACATAATGGTTCTTTTTTAATGCATCCGGTAGTGCATTTGCATGTCATCAGGGAAGACGGGGCATTCCTGCTTCAGCTGCGACCAAAGGACAAACAGATTCAGCCCGGTAAATGGGATACGGCTGTTGGCGGACATGTTGCCTGGGATGAACCCATCGAAAAAGCGCTGCAGCGTGAAACAGAAGAAGAAATCGGATTGAAGAAATTCAAACCGCTGTTTGCAGGAAAATATGTCTGGGAAAGTGAAGTAGAGAAGGAGCTGGTTTTTGTTTTTGTCTATCGGGCTACGATAGATGATAAATTCAATCATACAGCCGAAGTGGCCGATCTCCGCTGGTGGCCGCAAAAAGAAATAAAACGAAATCTGAAAAATGGAGTCTTTACACCCAATTTCGAATATGACTATTCGATGCTGGTGAAATAATTTTGCTGGACTTTTCCAATTTCAACTTTGAAACTTTTCCAAAGTTTGAAACTTTGGAAAAGTTGTTGAAATTGGAAAAGTTGTTGGAAATGGAAAAGTATCAAGTTGAAATTGGGAAAGCCGGCAAGAAAAAAATTATCCGTTGTAATGTTTTTCCAACGCAGTAGCAATCATTTCCAGCAGGTTTTTTAATGGGCGGCTGAGCATCATCGAAAACATCGGCGGAATTGAAACATTGGCGCCAACAGTGGCCATCGTTTTAGGAAGTTTATCGCTTAGTTTTACAAACAGGGTTATTTCGCCCGACACCGG
>CAZJOL010000247.1:0-1732 GCA_964547605.1 uncultured Bacteroidaceae bacterium
TGTTGACTCTTCGACTCCGCTCAGAGTGACAGCAGGCAGGTCTCAGCATGACAGCGGGTGGGGCTCAGAGTGACAAAAGCAGGGCTCAGAATGACTGAAAACAAACTGAAGGAACTGTAGGAAATCTTACTTTAAGCAGCGAACAAAAAAAGCGGAACAAAAGTGCTCCGCTTCAGAATAACAAATTCAGATCAGATTCTTTTCAGCAGCTCTTTGATGATGGCTGTCATCTTGGGCTCTGCCTTGTTGGCGGCCTCAATGACTTCTTCGTGGCTTACAGCAACAACTTCGTCCATGCCACCCAGGTCAGTGATGATGGAAACGGCAAACACTTTCATCGAAGAGTGGCGGGCTACAATGGCTTCCGGTACGGTTGACATTCCAACGGCATCGCCACCGATGATGCGTACATAGCGGTATTCGGCGGGTGTTTCGAAAGTCGGGCCGCTCATGGCAACATAAACTCCCTGATGCACCGGAATGTTAAGGTCTTTTGCGGCTCCCAATGCGGTTTCGAGCAATTTGTGATCGTATGGTTCGCTGAAATCAGGGAAGCGCGGTCCCAGTTCATCATAGTTTTTTCCAATCAGCGGATTGGTTCCCATCAGATTGATGTGGTCGTTGATGAACATGATGTCGCCGACCTTGAAATTCTTGTTCATGCCGCCGGCTGCATTCGAAAGGAGCAACATTTCAATTCCCAGGTTTTTGAATACCCTGAAAGGGAAAGTGACTTCCTGCATGGTATAGCCTTCATAGAAATGGAAGCGGCCTTGCATGGCAACAACGTCTTTGCCGCTCAAACGGCCGAAAATCAAACGGCCCTGATGCCCTTTGACCGTGGACACCGGGAAATTGGGAATGTCACTATAAGGGATGCTGTCAACAATTTCAATCTCGTCAACCAAACCACCCAATCCTGTTCCGAGAACGATTGCAATCTGAGGTCTGAGCTGGGTTTTGCTGCGGATGAAGTCAGCTGTTTTTGCGATTTTTTCCAACATAGTCAATAATAAGTTTGTCAAGATTAAATTCTTTTCTTTCATGAATTCCGACAGTTACCGGAATGTAAAAGAATGGCAAATCTACCAATTTTTCTTTAATCTCCGGCAGCATTAATCTTGAAACGTCTTTTTCTGTTGTAAAAATCACCTTGCTTTTCATCATATGGCTGTTGAAATCATCAGCCAGTTTTTCAATATCTTTCAGTTTATAGGAATAATGATCGGGATATTTATGCGAATACAATTCAATGCAACTGCGCTTCAGATATTCTTCGAGCGGATATGGATTTGCAATTCCGCAAAGCAGAAAGACCGAATATGTGTTGTCAGGTACTGCTATTGAATCAGCTTTTTCAGAATATACCGGTACAGGTTTTCCATATTCCAGATACGAAAAAGCAACCATCTGACCATGGCCGGGATTTATTTTTTCAATCAGGTCGCGGCCAATGATCGGAGAAAACACCTTCGGAGTCTTCGAAACAACCACCACATCGGCGCGTTTTTTAGCAGATTTGCATTCACGGAGTTTGCCTATGGGCAGCACATGGTCTTTCCAGTAGGGCTGAAGATAATCAGTGAGCATGATATACATGCCGGCTCTGACCGATAAATGCTGGAATCCGTCATCCATCAGGATTACATCGGTTAAAGGCATTTGTTTCAGTATTTCCCTGATGCCTTTGTTGCGACGCTCACAAACGAAAATATTTATTTTTCCATCCAAT
>CAZJOL010000247.1:1742-4312 GCA_964547605.1 uncultured Bacteroidaceae bacterium
AATCCTCTGAGGTATTCATATGCTTCATCGCCTATTTCAGCTACTGAGTGGTTCAGATTGCAGTGAATGAATCCGCGGGTGCTTCGTTTATACCCTCTCAGGATTATGGAGGTGTTATATCCTTTACCGTTCAATAAGCCGGCAATGTATTTTGTATGAGGTGTTTTTCCCGATCCGCCTGCGTTCATATTGCCGATGCATATCACAGGTACATCAAAGGAATGACGCCGTTTCAGACCAATGGCATAAAACAGTTTTCTGACCGAAACGATTAATATATATCCCCATTGAAAGGGGAACAGTAAAAATCTCAACCCCATATTGGGGGTAAATATATAACTTCTTTACATAATTGTCAACTTTTTTTTCAAATTTTCCTTTATTATCCTTTCAATTATTAAAAACATATTTTTAATTGAGGACAATTTTCTACAAATTAGTGGATATGGTATTGTATTCTACTTTTTTGATCTCGGATTAGATAATGTCTTTTTTGTCCACGGATTACACAGAACACACGGACCCGCCTGCAAGTTTAACTGCAACAGGCAGTCGGGCAGGTTAAAATGCCCTCAGCAGGTCTTTTGATTATGACCGGATGAAATGGCTTCAGCCTGCGACTGAAGCCATTTTCACGGACAGATAAACACTAATCCGGTCAATGATTATTACGCAGTAATAAATGTTGACAACAGTATAATCGAGTTAGGGCCGCTGAGGAATTTAAATTATTTCCGTGCAATCCGTGCAATCCGTGGACCATGTATTAGAATTCGTTTGCGGGGTAGGTCAATCCAGGTTTGTCGCTTTTTAAGCCTGTCTGCAGGCCAGGCAGGCACGGATTATTTCGGATGTACAGATTTTTTTTAACGGAAAACAGGAATTTTTTTTACATTTGCGCAAATCAACGCCGTGTCAGATTCATTAGTCATTATACCAACCTACAACGAAAAGGAGAATATTGAGAATATTATCCGCAAAGTCTTTTCGCTCGAAAAGGACTTTCATATTCTGATTATTGAAGACAATTCTCCCGATGGTACTGCAGCCATTGTAAAGGGGCTGATGCCTGAATTCAAAGACAGACTTTTCATTGAAGAACGCAAAGGCAAACTGGGACTGGGAACTGCTTATATTCATGGTTTCAAATGGGCGCTGGCGCATGGCTATGAGTATATTTTCGAAATGGATGCCGATTTCAGTCACAATCCCGAAGACCTCATCCGTTTGTATAAAGCCTGTCACGACGATGGCTACGACATGTCGGTCGGTTCGCGCTACATCACAGGCGTGAATGTCGTCAACTGGCCGATGGGCCGTGTTCTGCTCAGCTACTACGCTTCGGCCTATGTGCGCTTTATCACCCGCATGAAAGTGCGCGACACCACTGCTGGCTTTGTCTGCTATACACGCAAAGTGCTCGAAGCTATCCGATTTGAAAAAATTTCCTTCCTCGGATATGCATTTCAGATTGAAATGAAATATACGGTGCATAAACTCGGCTTCTCCATCAAGGAAGTGCCGATCATCTTTACCGACCGCACACTGGGCCAATCCAAGATGACTAAGGGAATTGTGCGCGAAGCTTTCTTCGGAGTCATTCAGTTACGTTTGCGCAACACAAAGCGCCGTCATAAAAAACAGTAATGGAATCTTATCACATCTTCAACGCCCGGATCGTAAACGAAAGCAGGATCTTTGAGGGCGAAGTCTTTATTTCCGGCGGATTGATCAAAAAAATCAACGAAGAAAAAATTTCTGATACACCTGCCGGCTACGTTGCCATCGATGCGAAAGGACAATATCTTTTACCAGGTGTCATTGATGATCAGGTGCATTTCCGTCAGCCGGGCATGGAGGAAAAAGCGACCATCTATACCGAAAGCCGCGCTGCTGTTGCCGGTGGCGTTACATCGTACATGGAAATGCCCAACACCAAACCGCCCACACTCACACAGGATCTGCTCGAAGCCAAATATAAAATCGCTTCGAAAGATTCGCTCGCCAATTACAGTTTTTACATGGGCGTGTCGAACGACAACATCGAAGAAGTGCTGAAAACGCCACTGGATACCGTTTGCGGCGTGAAAATATTTCTCGGTTCATCCACCGGAAATCTGTTGGTGGACAATCAGAAAACCATTGAAAAACTTTTTGCCGAAACGCCGCACATCATTGCTGCACATTGCGAAGATGAAGAGACGATTCAACGTAACACAGAATCATTTAAAGACTTTTTCGGCGATGAAGTCAGTGCAGCGGTGCATCCTGCCATCCGCAGTGCCGAAGCCTGCTTCAAATCTTCGTCGTACGCCGTAGCGCTTGCGCGGAAAAAGAAAACAAGACTGCATGTTTTTCATGTGTCAACGGCAAAGGAACTTGAACTTTTCGATGCAGGAATGCCGCTTGAAAAAAAGCGCATCACCGCCGAAGTCTGTGTGCATCACCTGTGGTTTACCAACGATTTCTACCGCACGCACGACAATCTGGTGAAATGGAACCCGGCCATCAAAACCGCCGAGGACCGCAAAGGCCTGCGCGACGGACTGAAAGCCGGTTTGCTCGATGTG
>CAZJOL010000248.1:0-4293 GCA_964547605.1 uncultured Bacteroidaceae bacterium
TCTGCCGGTTTTCAATTATACCATTTATGCTGATGTGACAGATATCAACGGTGAGACTCGCTCCGGAAACACGTGGGTGGGAGCCGGATACAAGGCGATGATCCTTGGTTCAAACATGTCGCAGGATGTTGTGAAAGGGACTGTTGAAAATTATGAAATCAGTTCGGAAAACTTATCCGGACAGACTGTTCCTTCGGAAGTGACGATGCTGATTTATACACTGAAATCACCGGATCGCGTTATCAGCCAACGGTTGCTTGCACAGCCAGAATTCAAGTCTCTGTCAAAAGAAGAGTATCTGAAAATGTTTCCTTTCGGTGTTTTTGATGATGAAAACAATCCGTCGAACTGGGAAAAAGGAAAGCTTATTTATTCGCATCTGTACAATACCGGAAAGGATTCACTGGTAAACATCGATGGTGTTCTGGCCGGCATGCAGGGCCCGTTTATGATGGTTCTCTCTGCAAAGGATGCTTTTGGCGAAACGGTCGAATACCAGCGTTATTTCAATTATTATGATCCGACTGAAAAGAAGTCGTGCAGCAATCAGGCGTTTTATGTACAGGAAGTCAAAACGACCTGCGAGCCGGGCGAAGTCGCATCCATCCTTATCGGAAGCTTTGGCGAGGATACAAGGATTCTGGTGGAGGTTGAACATAAAAACAAAATTGTCAGCTCGCAATGGTACACGTTGAATAAAGAACAGAAACTCCTGTCATTTCCGGTAACAGAAGCACACCGCGGAAATTTCGCCATACATCTGGCTTGTGTGAAGGGCAACCGTTTTTATTCCGGCGATGTGAATGTTTTTGTTCCGTATACTGACAAACAGCTTGATATTGAAATAGAATCATTCCGCGACAAGCTGCAGCCGGGCGAAGGCGAGAAATGGAAAATCATCATAAAAAATGCAAAGGGCGAAAAAGAGCTTGCAGAGCTCATGGCCGGCATGTATGACGCTTCACTCGATGCTTATAAAAGTCACAGCTGGTATTTGAATCTGCTTAGTTATTACTATGGAAACAGAAACTGGGATGCCGCTTCGAATTTCTCAACAAAATATTCATATCAGTATTCACTGGCTTATTCACGCCAATACTATGTTCAAAACATTTATCTGCCGAAGCTGCGCTGGTTCAGTTATCCGCTGTATTCGTACAATAACTATTATTACAGTTATGATGATGAAGATTATGGCGGTTATGGTGATGCTACTGTGCTGTCCTGCTGTCAGACTACTGCTACAGGAGCCACGCGTGCCAAATCAGCGGGAAATAAAAAAGATGCACCTGCTGTCATGGATATGATGGTAGCCGAAGAAATGGAAGTTTCGGATGGAGAATATGACAAAAATACTGAAGTTACCAGAGGCGGTTTGATTGCCGGAAATGACAATCGCAACGAGCAGGGTGGAGAAGGTGGAAACATGGGCGATATTGCTGTGCGCACCAATTTCAATGAAACAGCTTTCTTCTTCCCGCAGCTGCGCACCAACGAAAACGGCGAAACAGTGATTGAATTCACCATGCCCGAATCGCTCACCAAATGGAAGTTTATGGGTTTGGCACACACAAAGGACCTGAAGGTCGGATCCATCACCAAAAATCTGGTGACTCAGAAAACACTCATGATAAATTCATTTGCACCGCGCTTCCTGCGCGAAGGTGACAAGATAATTTTTACATCGAAGATCAGCAACCTGAGCGAGGCCGATATGGATGGCACCGTGATGCTTGAACTCATCGATCCGCTTACAGGACTTTCTGTTGCTGATAAATTCGGACTTGCAACAAGCACTATGACATTCAGCGTGAAGAAAGGACAAAGCACAAAAGTGGCATGGGAGCTCAGTATTCCTTATGGCATCGGTGCTGTTACTTATCGCATCAAAGCAAAATCAGGCGCTTTCACCGATGGTGAGGAAATGTCGATTCCGGTTCTGTCAAACCGCATGCTGGTGATCGAATCACTGCCATTGCCGATCCGCGGAAACGAAACCAAAACCTATACGTTTGACAAGCTCGTCAACAGCGGAAGTTCAAAAACACTGGTGAGCCATCGCTACACACTTGAATTCACCAGCAATCCGGCGTGGTATGCTGTTCAGGCATTGCCTTACATTATCGATTATCCGTATGAATGTGTTGAGCAGACTTTCAGCCGCTATTATGCAAACACGATTGCAACATTCATTGCCAACAGCTATCCGAAAATCAGGGAAGTGTTTGACACATGGAAAAATCTGACACCAGAATCTTTCCTTTCCAATCTGGAAAAAAATGAGGAACTGAAATCGCTTGTGCTCGAAGAAACGCCATGGGTGCTCGATGCACAGAACGAAAGCGAAAGAAAGAAAAGAGTCGGTTTGCTGTTCGATCTCAACCGCATGGCCAAGGAACAGCGCAAAGCGGAAAATCTGCTTGTCAAGTATCAGTCGCCAAATGGTGGATTCCCATGGTACAAGGGTATGCCCGATGATCGTTATATTACGCAGCATATCGTATCAGGATTTGGAAAACTCGATCATCTCGGAATCCGCGACATCAAGGACAACAGCCGCATTTCAAACATGATTTCAAAAGCGCTTTATTATCTCGATGACCGCATCCGCGAGGACCTGATTTACATAAAGAAGTATTATCCGAAATATAAAACCGAACAGCACATCAGCTACATTCAGGTTCATTATCTCTATGCACGCAGTTTCTTCCTGAATTATCCTGTTGCTGAGCGAAACAAAGAGGCTTTTGATTATTTCTTTGCTCAGGCAAAAACGTACTGGACCTCATTTTCCACTTATGGACGTGGTATGATTGCGCTTGGACTGAATCGTTACAGCGAAAAAACCATTCCGGCCGACATCGTGAAATCGCTGAAGGAGACTTCGCTGCATTCGGATGAGATGGGAATGTACTGGCGCGAATTTGCCGGTGGCTATTACTGGTGGGAAGCTCCAATCGAGTCGCAGGCCTTGATGGTAGAGGTTTTCAGCGAAGTCGCCAACGACGCAACAGCTGTTGAAGAACTGAAAATCTGGTTGCTCAAGCAAAAGCAGGTGCAGGATTGGAAGTCGACCAAAGCCACTGTTGATGCGGTTTATGCATTGCTGATCCGTGGATTCAATCTGCTGGCTTCCGATAAAATTGTTGAAGTGAAAATCGGCAACGAAGTGATTGATCCGTTCAAGATTGACAATTGTAAAGTCGAAGCAGGAACCGGTTATTTCAAAACCGCATGGAGTGGCGATCAGGTGAAACCGGAGATGGGAAATATTCAGGTAACCAAGAGTGACAGCGGAATTGCATGGGGTGCTGTGTACTGGCAGTATTTCGAAGATCTGGATAAAATCACGCCGCACGAAACACCGATCAGCATCAAAAAGCAATTGTTTGTTGAACGCCAGAGTCCCATAGGACCGCGCATGGAGCCCATCGGTGACAATGCAACACTGAAAGTCGGTGATAAAGTCAAGGTGAGAATTGAAATCCGTGTTGACCGCGAAATGGAGTATGTGCACATGAAAGACATGCGTGCATCGTGCATGGAGCCTGTGAATGTGCTGAGTACAACCAAGTATCAGGGTGGGCTCTGGTATTTCGAAAACACACGTGATGCTGCCACCAACTTCTTCTTCAACAATCTGTACAAAGGCACCTATGTGTTTGAATACAGCATGTTTGCTACGCATGCAGGAGAATTCAGCAATGGAATCACCACCATCCAATGCATGTATGCACCTGAATTTACAAGCCACAGCGAAGGTATCAGAGTGAAAGTTGTTGAATAGAAATTCCGTTGGGTGTAGTCTGAAATAATTAAATATGTTGGGCGTAGTCTGAATATAATTCTTGTTGGGTTTAGTCTGGAGACTAAACCCAGCAGATTATTCGGAACAGACTACGCCCAGCGTATATTTATACCAGACTAAACCCAACGAGTAAAAAATACTTTACTTTGTAAAAAGATTCTTGTCTTATGTCTATGAAGAAAAAGGCGTCTGATATGAAAGAAAAAAACATTATATCCCTGTCGGAGAAGGCAAGGGAATATGCGTACTGGAAGCACAACAGACCTTCGGAAAGTCAGCGCTATGGCTCGGCTCCGTATTCAGCACATCTTGAAAATGTTGTCGATGTCATTAAAAGATACATTACGCTGCTCGATGCAGAATGTCACGAAGACGTAATTGCAGCCGGATATCTGCACGATTCAGTTGAAGACACCGATACCACTCCGGAGATGCTGAAAAGCATGTTCAACCTCCGCATTGCAGAACTGGTGCTGCGTGTATCG
>CAZJOL010000249.1:0-2149 GCA_964547605.1 uncultured Bacteroidaceae bacterium
AACTGAATCTGATCCGCTGGATACGGCTTTCGGCGGGCGTTTCATACCGCTTTACATCGTTAACTGATTTACAGGGTTACAGCAACGATGTGCTGCGCGGCTTTGGCGGCAATGTAACGCTGTCGTTCGGGAAATTCTAGGTTAGGTTATTAACCCTCGTAGGGTTTCAAACCCTACGAGGGTTCTCTGAATATTTCGTTCACTTTTAACAACGATAGTTTTATTTATATAGAAAATAGTCGTATATTTGTATGAGAATATAACCGATTTAACTATGAAATACATCTTTATCATATTGATATTTCTTGCCGGCATTTATCAACCAGCCACGGCACAGGTAACAACAACTAAGGTATCGGCGGTATCGGCGGTTTCAGCAGATTCTGTACAGATGGTTTCCGACATGTCAAAAGCGGATGAATTGTTCCTTTTTAAAAACAATGACGGAGTTGCAACGAGCGAAGATAAGTCATCTCGCAATTTCGAAAAGACCGGTTGTTCGGCCTGTCCTTTTCGTTCAAATCCAAATTGCTGCCCGATGGCAATTGCTTATGAAAAATTGAATAAATCCGTCATGCTGGCACAAATAAAATGACCGGTTATGGTTCAATACAGAGGCTGCTTTGGAAACAAGGCAGCCTTTTTTGTAGCCTGAATAGAATAAAACACGAACTAATTCCGAAATCAACAGAATTGTTGAAAAGTTTTTTGTCGATAATATTCATAGATTAATATATGTAAATAATGCAATTAGATATTAAAATATGGTTTTTATAGTTTTTATAAATAACGATAATATTTGTCAGTTTAGCTTGAAAAGTGTTTTCTTAATAGAGAAATATATTATATTTGCAAGTTCTTTATCATGGGGGTGATTTTTTAAATTCAAATTCAGGAGGGAAATTATGATCAGAAAAGTTTTACTGTCTGCGTGCATCGTGCTCGCATTTCAAATGTTGTCAACAGCGCAGAGCGTTGGAATTTCATCCGCGGTTATAACACCAGATGCTTCATCAATGCTTGAAATACAGGCAACCAATAAGGGGCTACTGATTCCACGTGTTGCACTGACGGCCACCAATGCAGCCGGTCCAATTACCTCTCCGGCCACCAGCCTGATGGTGTATAATAACGCAACAGCCGGTACTGCACCCAATAATGTAACACCTGGTTATTACTACTGGAACGGATTCATCTGGGTTCGCTTTTTGGGTGCAAGCGAAGCATGGCTGACGACTGGGAATAATAGCCTGACAGAGACGACCAATTTTCTTGGAAACACGGATTCAATAGGAGTTGTCTTCAGGACGAACAACAGGGAACGCATGCGGGTCGATGCTCATGGCCGTGTTGGAATCAATATTTCAAAATATGATGATTTGAATATGCTAACCGTAAAAGGTCGTCCTGGATATATACTATCCGGAACCGTTTCTATTACAAATGGGACAGCTACAATTACTGGCTCCGGAACAAGCTTTTTGACCAACTTATCAACGGGGGACATTATTCGTATAACTGATGGTGGAACAACAAATCAGTACAATGTAATTGATACCGTGAACAATAATACTTCTGCCACATGTTTGTTTTCATTTTCTGTCACAGACGCAGCTTGCCAGATAATAGTTTATCCCAGTACTTTTCAGGCAACTGATTACACCGAGGATGCTTCGTCAACTGTTATTGTTGATCAGATTGGCGATTTGGGAGTTGGAATAACTTATCCTTTTGGCTTTGGCAGAATTACATCCTATGAGTCCGCACAATATGGTATTGGGTTGTACAGTTGGGTAACAAATGCCGATGCAAACGGTGTTTATGCGCGAAACTCTGCCGCAGCAAATACCGGCCAGAACGGTGATGCTGTAATAGGTTCGACAGCTCAAAGCGGATCGGGCGGTGGATGGTTTTTAAACAGACACAGTTCAGGTACTGGAGTGATGGCAGCTGGGAATAACGCAACAACACTGTTTCTGACATTTGGCTCGGGAGGTGCATTTACCGGAACCCGTGTTGGAGCTTATGGAGTACAATCAGACTCATTAACACCTGGCTCTGGTTATACTCAAACATATTCAGGGGTATATGGAAAGGCACTGTTCAACAGAGGTACAAACCGAGCAAATTATTACCATTTTGGAGTTGA
>CAZJOL010000249.1:2159-4280 GCA_964547605.1 uncultured Bacteroidaceae bacterium
GGCGAATTCTGGAATAACAGCACAACCGGAAATGCCGGTCGGTCTGGCGGAGTCCTTGGCTATGGTGAAACCAATGCTTCAAGTTGCTGGGGATCATTAGGATACATCACGTCTGTTTATGCATTGGCTGGTGTTTATGGGTCAGTTGCCTATGCCAGTGGAGCCGGGAAAAGTATGGATCAACCCGCCATGGGTTTCGGCGTAATCGGAGACGGTTCTTTAATGGGTGGTTTGTTTCATGGCGATATTTATGGTCTGACTGCTGCCGGAGAACGATATGGTATGATGGTTCTAGGTAACACTTATACGGACAAGTATTTTTCAGTAATTGCAAAATCTGATGAAGGAGATTATGTTCCATTATATGCTCCTGTTTCAGAAAAAGTTACTATTTACAATAGTGGAAAAGCACAAGTGATTAATGGTGTTGCTCGTGTCACTTTTTCAGAATCATTTAGCTCTCAGGTGTCAGAAAATGATAATATCATTGTAACAGTTACACCTCTTGGCCCTTGCAATGGTTTGTATGTTTCAGAATCATCTGCTAATGGCTTTATTGTTATGGAAAACAAAAACGAGTCCGATTTATCGAAAATAAATAAACCTGTAGAGTTCAATTATATTGTAATTGCTACCCGGAGCGGTTATGAGACTCCATCCGATCCTCAGGAACTTTTCACAGGCGATTTTTATACAAATCTGCGTTCATTCATGACTTCTGAACGACAAGTTACTCCAGTAACATCCGGATTCTGGTGGGATGGATCGAAAATAAGATATGATGAAATTCCTGCTGGAATAATGCCACAGCAAACTGGGTTAATGGATCTGAAGAAGCAATTGAAATCAGAAGAAGATCAAATGCAAATTCGCGCAGCATCAAAAAATAAGTCTGCTTTCCATATTAATTTAACTGAATAGTAAATATGAAACATCTGATTGTTTTTATATTTTTTTCAAGCTGTATTTTTCTGACCTCAGCCCAAAACAACTCCCTCATCCTCAATGGGGCTGTGGTTGTAAATATCACAGGTGGTGCGGTGCTGAATGTTGCTCAGTCTCATGCTGATGGCATCATTGTTAATGGTTCCGGCACCGGCTACATTCAAAGCGAAGGCGAGACCAACCGGGTGGCTTGGCACATCAACAATGGCACGGGTGATCATATAATTCCTTTTGGGGTGGGTGGTTCGAAAATTGACATGCATTATAATGTTACCGGAGCCGGCTCTGCAAGCGGAACTCTGATTGCAAGCACCTATGCAACTGCCGTCAACAACACGCCATATCCAAGTGTTTATGCGCCTGTAGTAACAACAATGGACTCGACCGGATTTATTGGTACCAATGATCACAGTCTCTACACCGCCGACCGTTTCTGGATTTTGCGCGACACTGACCGTCCCTGGGCGACAAAACCAACCAGCAATATTACGTTCACTTACCGCGATTCAGAACACGCGCCTGGAAATACCATTAACGAACCCGATTTGCTTGCGCAATATTGGAACAGTGCACAATGGAATCCCGGATGGTACACTGGCTCGGCTTTACTGGGGGTGAATAATTCTACGGTAAATCAGGTCAACTCAATCAATGCGGGCACCAACGGTAATCTCTATACATGGATTCTGGTGGCAAAACAACATCCGCTTCCCATTGAGTTGATGGAGCTGAAAGCCAATTGCAGCACTGATGACAAACCCATTATAGAGTGGGTAACCATGAGTGAAACCAACAACGCTTTCTTTACATTGCTGCGCTCAACAGATGGCTTTGACTGGGAATCAGTGGCAACCATTTCAGGTGCCGGCAATTCAAATTCGCCTCTTTATTATTTCTGGAATGATCAGACTGCACCTGTAGGAACACTATATTACAAGCTCATGCAGCAGGATTTTGACGGCTCTGAGACCGAATCCGGTGCGGTGCAGGTGAATTGTACCGGCCAGATGGCGGAAGGATCGTATGGAATGAATGTGTACAGCGACAATGAGCATTTGGTGCATATCACCTTCAATTCAGATAAGCAGGAAGCGTTTGTATTTCGCTTGTTCGATATGCGCGGTCGGCTTGTGGTGCAGGAAGAGGTTGTTTCATCCGAAGGATTGAACCATCTGG
>CAZJOL010000250.1:0-4277 GCA_964547605.1 uncultured Bacteroidaceae bacterium
CTTTTCTTTTGACACTTTTCTTTTTGCAATGAAAAATAAAAGTACCGCCGTATGCCGCTAAGCTCCATGCCCTGTGCCTTGTGCGTGGAGTTTATCACGCCGAAGGCGTGACGTTGCGCCTTGTCCGGATTTTCGTCAATGAAAAAATAGTACATTTGCACAAATGAACATGGTCATGGACGAAATTGCCGGAATGCCCGAAACACCGCAGAAACCCTTAAGGGAAGTGAAAAATCTTGTCACTGTTGAGAATGCCGTGGTACGTCATGGCGACAACCTTATTCTGTCTGATGTTTCATTCAATATCGGAGCGGGAGAGTTTGTCTATTTTCTCGGCCGCACCGGCTCGGGCAAATCGAGTGTGATGAAAATGCTGTACGCCGACCTGCCTTTCGAAGGCACCATAGGGACAGTGCTTGGATACGATCTGAATAAGATACGCACGCGCGAAATCCCCATGCTGCGCCGCAAAATGGGAATGGTCTTTCAGGATTTTCAATTGCTGACCGACCGGAGTGTTCGCGAGAATCTGCTGTTTGTGCTGCAGGCTACCGGCTGGCGCGACCGCGAAGCCATGGATTCCCGCATTGACTCTGTGCTTGACACAGTCGGATTGAGCGACAAAAAAGAAAAAATGCCGCATCAGCTTTCGGGCGGCGAACAGCAGAAAGTGGTTATTGCCCGCGCACTGCTCAACGATCCCGAGTTGCTGCTGGTGGATGAACCCACCGGAAACCTCGATCCACAGTCGTCTGAGGAAGTATTGAATACACTGGTCGGATTGAAAAAATCGGGCAAAGCCATTCTCATGGCCACCCACGACATGCTGGTGATGGAAAAATATCCCTCACGCATTCTCTGGTTCGCCGACGGAAAAGTTACGGATAATAAAGAGTAGAACAAGGTCGAGGTCAAGGTCGAGGACAAGGTCAAGAACGAGTAACTTTCAGCAATGAGCGAAGTCCCGTCCGCAAGGCACGGGATAATCAGCGATCAGCAATATGTGCCGGCCGAAGCGTCGGTGCTCTGAGAAGAAGCTGGGAAGAATAAGGACAAGGTCAAGAACGAGGTCAATGACGAGTAGCTTTCTTTGACGCCTTCAAGTAAAACAGCTTGTCACAGCTTGCCGGGACTTGTCACGTTTTACGTGATTTCACGCGGTTTCACGTGATGACACGGTCGGCAGCTCAACACCTCAACCTCTCAACCTCTCAACCTCTCAACCTCTAAACCTCTAAACCACTCAACCTCTAGACCAAACTCATAACTCATAACACCTACTTCCTCGTCCCCGGAGCCCTAAAGGGCATGCGGGCTACCAATATTTTGTCCCGCTGGGACAGTCTGGAACTTCGTAACTTTTTTGACGGCTTCGCCAACTCATCACTCATCACTTATAACTCATAACTCATAACTCATCACTAAAAAACGAATTCAATCAATTTCACGACGTTGTGCTGATTCGAGAAGCCGTTTCCAACGAGAATATTTTTTCTTTTTTCTAGTGTTGACGCCGAAATTTCCTGTTTGCCTAATTTGCGGATCATGGTTTTCATTTCAGCAGGACTATCTGCAATATGGCACAGATCCTCGATTCCGGTGTTTTCAACCATGGGTGTGTTCACCAGCAGATGACGTCCTTCGTGTAAGGCCAGCAACAGTTTCAATTTAATACCGGTCGCCTGAAACGTAGGCAGAATGTTTATCTGCGCCTCGGCTACCAGTTGCGAAAAATCATCCGTGCTTAAATTGTCTCTCAGCTCAATGTGGCTGAATTTCTTTACAGCCGCGCGTAATTCCTTACTTGGCTTGTTGCCTGCGATGACGAGCGGATAATCCATATCGTTGAACACCTCATTCACCAGATACAGCGCTGCGCGGTTGTTTTCGCTCACATCGAGACTGCCGTGATACAGCGCAAAAGAACCCAGTCCATGGCGGATATTGATTTTCTCGGATGGATGAAACGCGCTCACCGTGCAGATGTTCGGGTTGATCTGCGAAAAGTGCAGCTCATCGTTTTTCGAAATGGTGAGAATGCCGGTGGCATGCGACAGATTTTTTTCGAAGCGTTTCAGTTTGCGCGATTCGCTTTGGAAATACAATACTTTGAGCGGGTCCGATTCGGCCTGTGCAAGCCCGTTGTAGTATTCGTGCTCAATGTTGTGAGTGCGCACAAATCGCTTCTTGTGCGACAACGACGGATGCGAAAGGTACAGACAGGTGTGAATCCCTTCGAACAATATCGGATGCTGATCAGCTGCAAGCCGCTTCAGAAGCTCATCCGAAGAGCGCGACACGACAATGAACGGCTTCGATGACAGAATGCCTGTTTTATTATTATTGCGCTGATAGTAATATACCTTGTCGCAAAGCGCATTCAGAGCGGCTTCGCGTTTACGACCGCCGTACTGAAAATTGTGCAGGATTACTTTTACGCCTGCATCGTGCAGCGCTTTGAGTTTATAATACACATCAATGGCTCCGCCGTAATTGGCAGGGTAGGGAATATCGAAGGAAACGATATGGAGATATTTATCCGAGGTATTCGCGTAATTTTTCATTCAGTTCTTTGGATTCATTTTCCCAGCACAGGATCTCAGATACTTTCGACGCATTTTTCTTCCATTCGTTTAAACGGGCCTCGTCCGAAATCATCATTTTTACCGTTGCGGCCAGAACAGATGGCTCTGAACTTTGTGTCACAGCGCCGACTTCGTATGTATTTACAATTTTAGCCACTTCCACCAGATCGGTGCACATCACCGCCAGACCGGCCTGTATGTAATCGAAAATTTTATTCGGAAGACTGAACCGGTAATTGATGTTGGTGTTTTTATCGAGCGTGAGTCCGATATCGGTCGCCATGGTATATTGCATCAGGTCTTCGCGCTTCATGGGCGGCAGCGTGATTATTTTGTCCGAAAGACTTTCTGCCTCAATCATTTTTCTGATCACAGGAAATACATCGCCACCACCGATAATGAGCAGCAGTGCGCCTTCGATGTGTTTCATAGCCAGCACCATTTCTTCCACTCCGCGGTCGATGTTGATGCCACGTCCCTGCACAAGAAGGATTTTTTTATCATCCGGAAGGCCAAGCTCAGCGCGGGTTTTCGACGATTGCAGATGATTGCGCAGCGGCACATTGCGAACCACCAGCACAGGGATATTATATTCGTTTCTGAACAATTCCGCAATGGAATCATTCACGGTAATCATAAACGGAAGCTTAGGCACAATGCGCCTTTCGATGCGTTTCCAGAATTTCTGCACCCGCGGTCGTCCTTCGAGTTCAGGCACGCCGGTGAAATATTCGTGGCTGTCGAAAACCAGTTTTTTCCGTTTCAGTTTCGAAGCCAGACGGCAGGCCCAGAGCGTGTCGAGGTCGTTGGCCCATACTGCGTCGAAACGCGAAAAAAGTAAGCGAAAAAACAAATGAATGTTGAATACCGCGTAAAACGCAGGCCCGGTGCGGAAAGGCAGCCACATGCGGATGCAGCGGTATGGTCTTTCAGGCATGGGCAGACTGTCGGGCAGGCGCCTGCCAACGAGTGTAACATCATAGCCCATGTCATGCATCAGCATGCAGGAGCGATGTACGCGTTGGTCGGTCACCAGATCGTTTATGACAGCCGAAATGATTTTCATTGCCCACAAAATTAGCCAAAATATCCAAACTATAATTAGGGCTGTCTCAAAACAGTTGGTTGTTACGACATTCCACCGAGGCTGTCTCAAAATTTTAAATCGTTACGATATTCCATCGTCCCGGCCGAAATTGACCCTCGAAGAGCTCCGTACTCTTCGTGGGTTTTATAAACCGGCCGGAATATGGAATCGTCGTAACAAATTCAAAAACAACGATGCCATATCCTTACGCTCCTTCGTCGCTTTCGGACGGTGGAATATTGTTTTTGAAGAAGGCGTTGTTTTGAGACATCCTCATGGAACCGTCGTAACAACAGCAAAAACAATGGCCTGTCCGACCACTGGCGGATTCCATGTCCTTCAGCTACATTGTCGCTTTCGGACGGTGGAATGTTGTTTTTGCCGGATCAGATTCTTTTGAGACAGCCTCGGATATTTCTTATTTTTGCAATCAATCATTTTGTATGAACACCGCAGAATCAATCCGTCAACACGCATACAACATCCGCATCAATATCATCCGATCGCTCGAAGCAGCCGGCAGCGGCCATCTCGGAGGTTCGCTAGGACTCGCCGATGTCTTTTCCGTTTTGTATTTTCACACCATGAAGCACCGGCCGCAGGAA
>CAZJOL010000251.1:0-4221 GCA_964547605.1 uncultured Bacteroidaceae bacterium
CAACTGACAACACAATGCTCACGCTGCTCGGATTCAGTGGCGCACTGCTGCACACACTCAATCACTCACTGTTCAAATCCATGCTGTTTTTTGCGGCCGGGTCCGTTTATAAATCAACGCACACCCGCAACATCAATCAGCTCGGCGGACTGATTAAAAAAATGCCATACACCGGAATGTTCTTCATTATCGCATCAGCAGCCATTTGCGGATTGCCACCATTGAATGGATTTATTTCTGAGTATCTGATATATTCCGGTATTATTTCAAGTCTTGGTACTGCGCCTTTTTATCAGTCACTGATTTTTATTCTGTCCATTATAACGCTTGCGCTCATCGGAGGCCTGGCCTTGTTTGCATTCACCAAAGCATCAGGCATTGTTTTTCTGGGCGAAGCCCGGAGTGAAAAAGTCCATCACGCAAAGGAATCACCTAAATCAATGCTGTGGCCGCTTGCGGTAATATCGCTTTTCATTTTCGTCATCGGACTGGTGCCACTGATCTTTGCAGCTCCGTTGTTTTCGATGGTTTCGCAATGGTTTGATGTTGCTGACAGCGCCGCTGCATCATCGGTGTTTATAATCAATCTTCAGGATATCAGCATCGTTTGCGGTGTGTTTGTTTTGTTGACAATACTCCTTCTTGTGTGGCGCAGGCTGCATCTGAAAAACAAGCCAACGGAAACCGGTCCGACATGGGGCTGTGGTTACACCGCACCAACAGCAACATTGCAATATACAGCCACATCCTACGCCGACAATGTCGCAGGGCTTGCACAGCCTGTACTCCGCATGAACAAACAAACTCCGGTCATCGAAGAGAATGATCTGTTTCCGGAATCGGCAACATTTCAATCGACTCCGCGCGATGTCATTCAGGAAAAATGGATTGAAAAACCAACCGGAATCGTTGCAGAATGGCTTAAAAAGATGGCCCGCATGCAGACCGGACGCATTGAGCATTACATACTGTATGCCTTTGCATTCATGATTCTGATTTTCATTTTAACCTATTTTAATCTGCTCTGATCATGATGACGATAGTGTTTATTCTCGCAGCAGCAATGCTTTTCCCGGGGATTATCGTCCGGTCGAAAAGTGTCTTTGCAGGTCGCAAAGGGCCAGGATTATTTCAGCCACTGAAAGATGTTGCACTTCTTTTTCAGAAAGGAAATGTTATAAGCACAACCACAAGCGTCGTGTTTAAAATGGCTCCGTCAATCGGTCTGGCTTCGGTGCTGAGCGCCACACTGGTGCTGCCTTTCGGACCTTTCCCTGCGCTTGTATCTTTCAACGGCGACATTGTATTCTTTGCCTATATGCTGGCCATGGGGAAATTTTTTCTGATCATTGCAGCGCTGGACACCGGATCGGCTTTTGAAGGAATGGGGGCCAACCGCGAAGCACTGTATTCAATGCTCACCGAGCCGGCTTTCTTTATTCTCATCGGGACACTGGCCATGCTCACCGGCCATTCATCCTTCAATGAAATCCTGGTGGGACTCTATAATCCGCACAACTCCTACATTCTTATCTACAGCATTCTCAGCGTAATCATTCTTGCTCAAATCATGCAGGTCGAAAACAGCCGCCTGCCGGTTGATGATCCGAAAACACATCTTGAACTCACCATGATTCATGAAGTGATGATTCTTGATTATTCCGGATTCGACAAGGCGCTTATTCACATTACTTCGTGGCTGAAATTCGCTCTGTATTCCACCCTGATTTTTGATGTACTGATACCTGTTCAATGGAGCACCGGAATTCAGTTTGGACTCTTTGCACTTGTCGTTGTTCTGTTAGCCATCTACATTGGTTTCATTGAATCATTCAAGGCACGGAATAAGATCGGCCGCAATCCGGCATTTCTGTTCACACTCTCCTCGCTGGCTCTGCTGGCCTTTGTTGTGGTGCTTATATTAACCGAAAAAATGATTTTGCTATGATGGAATTTCTGATAGTTGCATTTGCTGCAACGCTGATTTATCTTTCAGCGGCACATCGCTTCCGAGTGTTTGCGCGCTTTATGGGCGTTCAGGGTGTACTCATTTTTGGAATAGCATTTCTTGAACTGAACGAAATGGCTACTGCCAACCTGATTCTGGTTGTGGCTGAAACACTGCTGTTCAAAGGCATCATCGTGCCTTTCATGCTGTTCTATATTATCCGGCGCACACAGGTTTTCAAAGTGCATACACAGGCCATGCCTTCATTTTACATTCTCATCCTCAATGCAATCAGTCTGATCGTTTCTGTGATAATTGCATACACTTTACAAAACCCATTCATCAATATGGTATTCATGACAGTGGCTCTTTATGCGCTTTTGAGCGGTCTCATCATCATTGTCACCCACAAGCTGATTATCTCCCATCTCATCGGATTTCTGATTATTGAGAATGCCGTCTTTCTTTTCACCATCGCATTGGGGAACGAGATGCCCGCGCTCATAAACATCGCCATGCTGCTCGATATTTTTGTCGGCGTTCTCATCATGGGATTCTTCGGAATGCGCCTGAAACCTGATACAGGCGAGCTTACACAATTAAAGGATTAAAATATGGAACTCATTTTATTCTTTTCGTTATCACTGTTTTTCGCTACTACAATTCTTGTTATGCGAAGCAAACTTTTCACACAGGGAGTTTCCCTTCTGTTTGCTGTTTCGATTATTGGACTTACCATTCACGGCTGGATGCATCTGGATGAAACATCAATCCACTATTTCACTTTCACGCATGAAGGAATGCTTCTGCTCAGTGCACTGGCTATAATTTCACTGCCGACATTTTACCACGGCTTTCGCTATACACACAATTCATCGGTGAAGCATTACAACATATATCACGTGTCGATGATCGCGCTGATGACGTTTATGACAGGAGCCTATTTATCCAATTCGATGACCATGCTGTGGGTTTTTGTTGAGGCAACAACTCTGTCAGTTGCAGCACTCATCTATCACGACCGTACACCGCAATCGCTCGAAGCCACTTGGAAATATGTTTTCATTTGCTCTGTAGGTATTTCAATTGCCTATGTCGGCATTCTGCTGCTTGGATTCATCTATGGTCGCTACGACGCTGCCAGTCTGACCTTCGACGAGTTCTCACTTCTTGTAAGTCAGGCCAATCCGATTTATTTGAAAGTTGCTTTTGTTTTTGTGCTGGTTGGATTCAGTACCAAAATGGGTTTGTTCCCAATGCATTCTGTCACCATCGATGCACATTCGGTCGCACCGGCACCCGTGAGTGCACTCATTTCCACCACGCTCATGAACGTTGGTTTTCTGGCCATTTTCAGAGTTTTTTCGCTGTTCTCATCCACCGAAATTCTTCCATTCATGCAGCATTCACTGGTACTGACAGGAATTTTGTCATTGCTGATTGCAGCGGGTTACATGCTAAAAGCCTATCACATCAAACGAATGTTTGCTTATTCAAGCCTTGAAATGATGGGGCTTGTAGCCATCGCACTTGGCAGCGGAAAAAGCGGATACTACGCGGCCATTCTTCTTGTACTGATGCATTCTCTTGTGAAAAGTTCCATCTTCTTCCACATGGGACAATTCAAAAAAGTGAATCATTCGTACGAGCTTAAGCAGGTTGGCAACTATATGAAGAATTATTCTGCAGGCGGGCTGCTGCTGCTTTGCTGTGTCGTGTTCATTCTGGCGATTCCGCCATCCGGAATATTCATCAGCGAAATTCTGATTTTCAAATCGCTTATTGCACAACAGCATTGGATCACATTTGTCGTCACTGCATTACTGCTGACAGCCGTCATTTACGCATTGCTTACAAGGGTACTGCACATCCTGTTTTCCGATCCGGCCGAACCACAAGTCGAATCGCATGATTCAGAGCGGGTAAATGCCATCGAAACTGTCCCTCAATTCATACTGCTGATCATAGTAGCTGTGCTTTGTTTTTATCAGCCTCCATTTCTTGTCGATGCCATAGACGCAAGTATAGCCGCACTTCCCAATTAATTCATCATGAAGGAAAGTCATATCATATTACAACAAAATCCTGCGGTATTCGCGCTTGAAGAGCTGCCTGTGATTGATTACGTTCAGTTCTGGCAGGAATCATCAGCATTGCTGAAACAGGAATCCAATCATGTGATCGCGTATTTCCCGCTGCCGGACGGCAATGGCAAATGGAAATTCATATGCGCCATCGCGGATGATGACAATAAAAACATCCTTGTGTTCTCG
>CAZJOL010000252.1:0-4155 GCA_964547605.1 uncultured Bacteroidaceae bacterium
GCGTTAATGCGAAATTCACATTAAAATCATTTATACATTTGCGCATTGTTTTACCTATTTGCTAATTTAAAACCCAACGAACTATGAGCATGTTTTGTTTTCAGTGTCAGGAAACCGCAAAAGGAACCGGATGTACCATTGCCGGTGTATGTGGAAAGAAAGAGCCCGTTTCTGCCATGCAGGACCTTTTAATATATAATGTAAAAGGACTCAGCTGGTGGATGGACCAGGCCAATCAACTCGGAGTGGCTCTGGATGCCAAAACCGACCGCATGGTGCTGAACGCTATTTTCGCAACCATCACCAATGCCAACTTCGATCGCAAAGCCATAATTGCGTTGATCAATGAAACACTGTCTGCCAAGAAAAAAATCCGCGCCATTGTAGAGCCTAAACTGAACGACGTAAAAATCCCGGGAGCAGCCCAATGGGAAGCTTCAACCGAAGAGGAATTTGACAAAAAAGCGTTGTTGATTGGAGTGCTTTCTGAAACGCACGAAGACATCCGCTCACTGAAGGAGCTGATTATGTATGGCGTTAAAGGAATGGCGGCCTATGCCGAACACGCCTGGAATCTGAATCACATCGACAAAGACATTATCAACTTCACAACACACGCACTTGCACAGCTTCTGCGCAACGACATGAGCGTTGACGAACTTGTAGCGCTAACCATGAAAACCGGTGAAAATTGTGTAAAAACAATGGCGCTGCTCGACAAAGCCAACACAAGCACCTACGGCAATCCTGAAATCACTTCAGTAAACATTGGCGTACGCAACAATCCTGGCATTCTCATCAGTGGCCACGACCTGCGCGACCTCGAAGACCTGCTCGAGCAGACTAAAGGAACCGGCGTCGATGTGTACACACACAGCGAAATGCTGCCCGCCCACTACTATCCGAAATTCAAACAATACGAAAACTTTGTCGGCAACTACGGTTCATCATGGTGGAAACAGGTCGATGATTTCGAAACATTCAACGGCCCGTTCCTCTTCACCACCAACTGCATTGTTCCTCCGCGTGCCAACGCCAGCTATGCCGACCGCATCTATACCACCGGCGCATCAGGACTTGAAGGAGCTATCCATATTGCTGATCGTCCCGAAGGCGGCCGCAAAGACTTTTCTGTCATTATTGAACATGCCAAAAAATGTCAGCCACCGACACAAATCGAAAGCGGCAGCATCGTTGGCGGATTTGCTCATGCACAGGTTCTGGCTCTGGCCGATAAAGTAGTCGATGCAGTGAAATCCGGCGCCATCCGCAAATTTGTGGTTATGGCAGGTTGCGACGGACGCATGAAATCGCGCGAATACTACACCGAATTTGCCGAAAAACTTCCTAAAGACACTGTTATTCTCACTGCTGGTTGTGCCAAATATCGCTACAACAAACTCCAACTGGGCGACATCGGCGGAATTCCACGCGTACTGGATGCCGGACAGTGTAACGACAGCTATTCACTCGCCGTAATCGCACTCAAACTGAAAGAAGTGTTCGGTCTCGACGATGTGAACAAATTGCCTATTGTGTATAACATTGCATGGTACGAGCAGAAAGCTGTTGCCGTTTTATTGGCGCTGCTTTCACTCGGCGTGAAAAACATCCACCTCGGACCAACGCTCCCGGCATTTCTGTCGCCAAACGTAGCCAAAGTGCTCGTTGAGAACTTCGGGATCGGTGGCATTACCACTGTAGATGAAGACCTTGCCTTGATGATTGGTTAATTAAAATTCAGAAAAGGGACATGCTGAATGTCCCTTTTCTTTAATATCATTCTATATGAAAAGCACCCATTATTCAACTGCCGGAGCAAAAGAAAACCCGCACGGCGTCGATGTAAAAATGTTGTATAACGATCCGACCGCTCAGGCGCTCATGATTAGTCTGCAGCCCGGTCAGGCGCTGAAACCACACACCACCCCTGTCGACGTTTTCTTTTTTGTTTTCGAAGGAACCGCAACTGTTCATATTGGAGAGGAAACTGAATCATTTTCGTCAGGCACGCTTATCGAAAGTCCAAAAGACATTATTCACCATCTTTCAAATCAATCGGATGTTGTAGCCCGGATTCTGGTGGTAAAAGCGCCAAAACCTTAAAGTAATTTACGGTAAATAAAGAATCTGGCTAATACAGAACCTGAAAACAAATTTCACAAATTAACGTTGAAGGTCGGATTGTGATCCACCTTTATAAAATCTGAAACTCCATGGAAAACGCATTTGAACATTCAAAAGCCACCGCTGTTGCTGCGGCCATCGATTATACACCGGGTGGTATTGTTAGTAAAATTGTTTCGAAAAACACCGGCGGCAACCTCACCTTGTTTGCTTTTGATGCAGGACAGGCACTGAGCGAGCATGCAGCCCCTTTTGATGCTGTTGTTCAGGTGATTGAAGGAACAGGAGAATACATAATCGGTGGCGAACCTCATACTGTAAAAGCTGGCGAACTGATCATCATGCCAGCCAATATCCCTCATGCAGTCAGAGCTCCGGAAGCTTTCAAAATGCTCCTTTTTATGATTAAAGGCTGATGTTCGGTAAAATTATCTGGTCATTTCAAATAAAATCTGCTTCCGTTAATGTAAAAACCGGAGACAGATTTTTTTCTTTTTTTCAATATCTTATTCATTTTCAGTACAAAATGTTTAAAAAATGTTGAAACACCATACATATCTGTTATTTTAGATAAGAAGAAACAATTACATTTGCATAGTTCAAGTAATTACTTTTTTGGTAAGAAATTTGAAAAGCGTCAACATCAAAACCACTTCAATGAAATCAATTTTCGGAATACTCGCCTTTTTAGCAGTTCTGGCCGTAACAGCTCAAAACAGCACATTGCCAACTGTTGATCTGAAAAAACCGGACGGCAGCGTAATTTCATCCGATTCCATCCTGAATCCGGGGAAACCAATCATCATCAGTTTCTGGGCCACCTGGTGCAAACCCTGTGTGAAAGAGCTCACCACTTTTGCCGAAGTATATGAGGAATGGCAGGAAGAAACCGGGGTAAAACTCTATGCCATCAGCATTGACGATGCAAGAACTTTCCCGAATGTGGCCTCGTTTGTCAACGGACGCGACTGGCCTTTTGATGTTTTCTGCGATCCCAATGCCGACTTTAAGCGCGCAATGAATGTGAATCTGGTTCCTCATACATTTATTGTTGACAAAGACAGGAATATTGTCTGGCAGCACACTTCGTTTACCGAAGGCGGCGAGCTGGAACTGATAGAACTGATACGAAAACTCAACAACGGCGAAAAAATCAGCGAATAAAACCAATGACGAGACATATGAAGAAGTTTTTTGCGGCGGCATTCATCCTGAGTTCAGTGGTGGGTGCCGCTCAGAATGTATTGCAAAACGCCCAGATTCACGGCGATTTCCAGACCGATTTTCAATACTATTTGCCGGACTCCTCCATTGGTGCCGATACAGTTCCTGAAAAATTACTGTGCAACGGCTATTTGAATCTGATGTTTACTGCGGGGAATTTTGCAGCCGGTGTGCGATACGAAAATTACAACAACGTGATGCAGGGATTTGATCCACGCTACAAAGGCAGTGGTATCCCCTATCGTTTTGCGTCATATTCGCACAAGGATTTTGAAATTACCGTGGGAAATTATTACGAGCAATTCGGATCGGGACTTCTGCTACGAAGCTACGAAGAACGCAGTCTTGGCATTGACAATTCACTCGACGGAATCCGGCTCAGATACAAGCCATACAGAGGTATTTATCTGAAAGGAGTCATCGGACAGCAACGCTTTTTCTTTGATAAGGGCGAAGGTATTGTCCGCGGCCTCGATGGCGAAATCAACCTGAATGAATTCAATACCAAGTGGGCTGCATCGAAACTGAAAGCAACCTTTGGCGGAAGCTTTGTGAGCAAGTATCAGGCTGACCGCAATCCCATGTATAATCTTCCGGAAAACGTAGGCGGCTGGGCTGCACGCACCACCCTGAACTATGGTAACTGGATGCTGAACGGCGAGTATGCCTATAAAGTAAATGACCCTTCGACTGTAAACAATATGATTTACAAGCCCGGCGAAGCCTTATTTGCATCATTGAGTTATTCGAAAAAAGGTTTTGGAATTACCCTGAGTGCCAAGCGGATTGATAATATGAACTATC
>CAZJOL010000253.1:0-4124 GCA_964547605.1 uncultured Bacteroidaceae bacterium
TTTCAGTCCCGATTCCACAATCACATTGTTGCCACAGAGTTTTCCGGTATTGATAAAATTTCTCTGGGCCTTTCCGTTTTTTTCAATCCAAACATATTTTTTCCCATCGTTCGAAATCTGCACTGCGCCTGCCGGAACCTGCAACGCCATGGTGCTTTCGGCGTTTTTGTCAATGATTACCTTGCACACCATTCCAGGTAAAAGTTTTTTCTCTGGATTGCCGATTGAAATTTTAATATCGTAGCTGTGCGACAGTATATCGGCTTCAATCCCGCGCTCAGCAATGGTTCCGCTGAATGTCTGATTGTTCAGCGCCGACACAATTATGATGGCTTTTTGTCCCACCACGACCGAAGCAATTTCATTTTCCGGAATGCTGACTTTTACATTCAGCTTATCGATATCGACCACTTTGGCCACTGGTTGAAACGGAATCACATTCATGCCTTGTTCAATCTCAAGCGAGCTGATGACACCGGAAACCGGTGCATATAGTTTGCAGTCCTGAAGATTTTTTTTCGCAATGGCTTCGGCCGACTGCGCCTGCACAAGGGTTGTCTGAATTTCAATCCATTTGAGTTCGGATAAGCTGCGGTTGTTGTACAGTTCCTGCGATCGTCTGTATCCGTCTTCGGCCCGGTCCAGTGTGGCTTTGGCAATGTTATAGGCATTCTGCGCATTGCTTTCGTTGATCGACGCAATCAGCTGACCTTTGTGAACCTGCTGTCCTTCCTTTACATACAGATGCTGCACATTGCCGGCGGTTTCAAAGGACAGTGTGGTGCCAAACGATTCCTCGATGGTGCCGACATAATCCGTTCCTTCGCTTTCAGGCAAAAGCCGGACATCCATTACTCTCACGGAAACTGGCTTGTTGCTTTTTTCATCCTGCACATTGCTGCATCCAATAAAAAAAGCTGCTGCTGTCACGAGCAGACTGAAAGCGAATGACAATGCGGTTTTTCGTTTATTCATACTCATGTTTTTATTCTTCATTTCGTTCAGCAACTGTCAGAATGCTGTCTCCGCTCAATGTACCTGCAGCATTGATATCGGAGCCCATACCGGCAAAGGTTCCGGTGTATTTCTCGTTGATCACGATGGTTTTTCCATCATAGATTTTCCCGTTTCCGGTACTGGTGATGGTGGCTGTCAGATACTGCTGGCCGGTAAAAACGGCTTCAGTAGTGGTCACCGGTTCAAACGTGATTTCGTCATCATCAATGGTTGCGTATCCCACCGAAACCGTGCCTGCAAGCGAAGTTTTCTGAATCATGACACGGTCATCCTCATCAATGCTGATGATATGCATCTGTCCGGTGTTATTGGGAACGCTCAGCTGGAGCGGTATTCCGCTCATGTTCAAAACAATGGTGCCCGAAGTATTGTAGGTGTAATCGCCCAGAAACGGCTTCACCTCGTCTTTGCTGCACGAAACCATTGTGATGGCAATCAATGCCAGACACCACAGTGCAATTGGTTTTCTTCTTTTCATATATACTTATTTATTAATCAGCATGGAGAGATTTCGGCTGAAATTTCTTTTTCAGCGACACCGAGAAAAACGAGAAATTTTTTGACCGGATCAACCAGTTCAGGATTACCTCCGGTGTAGAATTGCATGGCTGGCTGAATGTTACAGTTGATCACCACTTCGATGGCCTCTTTGATTCTGGCTCGCATGGTAGCTGGGTTATTTTCATGTGCAATCATTTTTACTTCCAGCACCGACGAAAAACGTTTCTCAATCGTTCGCAGCTCTTCAGCAAAAAGCGGTTTCCTGGTGTCGCCCAGCAACGCATAAATCAATGTAAGATGACTTGATGATCGGTCAGCCAGTATCGCTTTCACTCGGCTGAATGCAGATGCAATGCCGCATTCGTCGGCAATCAGTATCAGATGTACATCGTTTTGGTTTTCCATTCCTCCCCGGATTATCCGCTGCAAAATTCCGATGAACAAAATCAATCCGATTTGATATAAATCAAAAAATGTAAGTCACGTAAAATATTTAACGCTACCGGAAATAATTCCCCGGCCATTTAATTCCCTGGATTCAATTTTAAAATGTAGCTGAAAACATTATCGTCCGGTTTGTCAGCATCGGATAACCAGATGCAGATACATCTACTTCTTCGCTCTGATGCGGCTCAGCGTTTCCTGTGTGATGCCAAGAAAAGAGGCAATCTGTCCCAGCGAGGCTTTTTGCAGGATAAGCGGATGGCGCTTTATCAGCTCGTTGTAGCGGTCTTCGGCGGTCAGGAATTTACTGCTGCTGATGTATTCCACCATCTGCCGCGCCAGCTCAAACACCACTGTAAAACAGAATTTCCCAAGCTCGGGATAATCATTCAGCAATTGATTGAACTGGCTGTATGTGATGGAATATATGATGGAGTCTTCGTTGAGCACGCAGGTTGTTTCGGCCGGCTTACCGTTGTAGAAGCTGTCAATGGCTGTAAGAAAGGATTTGTCAGGGAAAAACCAGGTGGTTATTTCTCTGCCGGACTCAGCAATATTGGAAAAGCGGGCAAATCCTTTTTCGATGTAAAATATTCTGTCGCATGTTTCACCTTCATTGAACAGTGCATGTCCTTTAGGCCATTCTTGACGGTCGAACAAAGCCACTGCAACATTCACATTATCCTGCGAAAGTCTGGTCTGCTGAATGAGGTGTTCCGGAAGTTCCATGATTTTAGTTTCACTCACAACTTTTGATTGTGATTTTTATTGCACAAATATACACAAAGTCTGCCCCTGATGGTTTTTAAGAATCCGGCTTTGAAATGCCGGATCAACTCAGTCAAACTTTACAATGATTAGCATGAACCCATGTTGCACAAAGGATCTCAAAGTAAAAAGTATGCAAAAGCCGTTTAATAAAAGGATGTCTCAAGACGAAGCATTGCTACGACATTCCACCGTTCCGGCCGGAGAATTGGGATTCTTCTATACTTGTGGCCCGGAACATGGAACCGTCGTAACTATAGCAAAAACAACGGCCTGTCCGACCACTGGCGGATTCCATGTCCTACAGCTCCTTCGTCGTATTCGGGAGTTTATTCCGCCGAGGCGGAAGTGGAATGTTGTTTTTGCAATGAAGTCTGAACTTTGAGACAGCCTCGATTCAATTACCGCAAAGTGAATTTGAAAGTGAGCTTTCAGAATTCGATATGCTGTAATTGATACCGGCTTTTGCCCGGTAAATTCCACTCTGTGCGACTCTGTGTGTACTCCGTTAAACTCTGTGTCACAAAGGGTGATATTGAATGCTTGAATGTGGCATTGGGCGCATCAATCAGAATTTTTTGCAGGCATTTTAGTGCGTTGCCAATGTGCAGGTGTATGCAAACCAAAGCGAAAAAATAGTAAGTTTGTAACCGAAGAATAATTTAATATCGCTTACCAATGACATTACAGGAATTTCTTGAGAAATACCGATATAACCCGCAGACCGACCTGATCAACGAAGGTGGTTTCGGGAAAATCTACCGTGCCTGGGGCGAGCATGACCGCGAAGTGGCAATCAAGGTCTGTCAGGTTCAGAACCACAAATACACGCTGAAACGGGAATTCGAGATTGCATCGAAACTGGCAAAGCATCCCAATATTGCGTTCTACGAAGCCGTGTATGAATTTGATGTGCCCGGTGTGGGCATGATGGAATATGCCGTCATGCAGTTTTATCCGGATGGTGACCTGCGCAAAGTCATCAACATGCATCAGCTCACAACCACAGAAAAGAAAGAAATTCTGCAGGGCATTCTCGAGGGGCTGCAGTTTCTGCATGATTCGGGAATGATACACCGCGACCTGAAACCAGGCAACATTCTGATGCAGAAAGTGCAGGGCAAATGGCGTCCGAAAATTACGGATTTCGGTCTGGGAAAATTTTTCAAAGGAGAAGGAGAAATATCGAATACTTCGGCCGGAATAGTTTCGTTGTTGTATGCATCGCCCGAACAGATTCTTGGCAAACCGACACTCCCGAACACAGATCTGTGGCCGATTGGCATTATTACCTATTTGCTGTTTACAGGAAAAATTCCTTTCGAATCGGAATATCCGAAAGAGACCGAATCATTCAGAGCCGACCTGTCGAAAAAAATTGTTGCCGGAAAAAT
>CAZJOL010000254.1:0-4105 GCA_964547605.1 uncultured Bacteroidaceae bacterium
AATGACAATGGGGCAAACATAATATTCCATCGTCCGATGGCGACGAAGGAGGCAGCGGATATGGAATTCCGCCAGTAGGCGGACAGGCTGTTATGTTTGCGGCAAAACCGACGATTCCATATCCGCCAGCCATGTGCTGAGCCTGACGAAGCATGGCGGACGATGGAATATCGGTTTTGCTTATTTGTTTGATTTTTAGTGGTATAAGCAAATGTGTCATTGGCAGTTTTTTGAAGCGAAGCGAAGAAAAGTATCGAAGGAGACAGCAGGCTAATCTTTGTAGCAATGCATCTGCAACCAACAGTATTTTGGTTATATAAAATGTGCAGATAAAGGATGATGTCATAATTAATGAAAATGTCTGAGAATCCTTATGGTTTTAGATTTTTTTTTGATGCAATAATTTTTTCAATCTGGTTTTCAGTTTCTTCAAGTGTATAAAAAACCGCATTTCCAATTTCGATTTCCATCAGCTGGTCATGCAGATATTTTTTTTTCGAATTCCGTATTTTCGGTAAATAATTTTCCCTCCTTTTTCATGCTTTTTCTGTCAGACGACAATAGCTTGTTGTTGGCTTTATCGTTTACTTTGAGGCGTATTGTTTGCATGAATTTACATTTTATACAAAGATAGGAAAAAAGATGCAAGATTTTCAATTGATTCACGTGTTTTCCATTTGCCACTAACGCTGCTTACCATATTTGAAATGGCTCTGATCTGCACACAGGGAATGTTTTCTTTCATGCATGCATAGTAAAATGCAGCGCCTTCCATGGTTTCAATGCCCGGATTATAACGTTGAAGCCATAACTCGCGCTTATCGGATGTTGCTGTCACCGAATTGACTGTAATGGCGCTGGCTTCCGGCAGGTCAATCTGTTTGAATGCGCTTAAATCCGGAATCAGCCTGCCTTCGGTAAACGGATATGTTCTGAAATCGCTGAATGTGGCTTCGTGAATGGGCTTTCCGTTGTCGCTCAGACAAAGATCTGCAAAGATATCACTATTGACTTTTACGATGGATCCGACCAGCAAATCGTCTTTGAAACTGCCGGCAATGCCCAACTGATATGCGGCATCGAATTTTTCATGTTGCAGGATCTTGCTTAGCGAAAAAGCTGTCAGCGCTGACCCAATGCCGCTTACAAGCAGTGTGATTTGCGTGGTTTTTGATTCAATAACCGGCAATCCTTCTTTCTCAGCACTTCGTGCAAGAAGAAAGTCCAGCTCCATTGCTGTGGCCGCGGTGATGAGGATTTGTTTTTTTGGCATCGGAAATATTTCAAGTCAAAGATACACAAATGATGTGAAAATGTCGAGTACTATTCCTGTGTCCTGCCGATAAAAACATCATTCCATTCCCGCCGCTGGCGGGATAAACTCCCGGAAGCGACGTAGAAGCGAAAGGACATGGAACTGTTGTTTTTATCAGATTCACACGGACTATTCCATGTCCTTCACTGCGTTGCGAACTATGGAATGTCCTGTGAAAGTCAGAGCTCATTATACAAGGAATCGCGCTCTGCGGGCCGGAAACCGGCTTCGGTAATCAGGCGCTGCAATTCGGGCGTCGTCATGTCCGGATTTTCGCTGCTGCCGGCCCGGGTGTAAATGGTGGTTGAATCATTGATGGTGCCATCGAGATCATCGACACCAAAATGCAGCGCAATCTGTGCGAAATCGCGCCCCACTGCGGGCCAGTATGCTTTCAGATGCGGAATGTTGTCGAGAAAAATCCGTGCAATGGCATAGGTTTTCAAATCTTCAATGACTGGAGTTTCTTCAATATCCGACATGCGGTTGTTCGCACGGCGGAATTTCAGCGGAATGAAGCAATTGAATCCATGCGTCTCATCCTGCAATGCACGAAGTGAAGACATGTGAGCAATGCGCTGCGAACGGCTTTCAACGTGCCCGAACAACATGGTGGCGTTGCTTGGCAGTCCGTTTAAATGTGCTGTTCGATGTACATCAAGCCATAATTGACCGGATGGTTTCTCCGGGCTGATCTTTTCGCGGACCGATTCATCAAATATTTCGGCGCCGCCACCGGGAAGCGAAGATAATCCGGCTTCTTTCAGAATCCGCAACCCATCCGCGATTTCAAGCTTGCCGATGTTGCACATATAGGCAATTTCCACAGCAGTAAATGCTTTGATGTGTAAATGCGGAAACTGTGTTTTAATTTTCTTTAATAGTGCTGAAAAGAAAAACACGCCCCAATCAGGATGAACGCCGCCTGTAATGTGAACTTCTGTGATGTTATCAGCAACTGTAGCAATTTTTTCAATGATATTTTCAGCAGAAAAAATATAGCGGTCAGTTTCGGAGGTGGCTCTGTAGCTACAGAAACGACAATTATAAACACAAATATTCGTAGGCTCAATGTGGATATTCCGGTTGTAGAAAACCTTGTCCTGCGATACTGATTGTTTTCTGTGTGTGGCCAGCAGAGACAGTTGCGGTAGTTCAAAATTTTCAAACAACGTTAATGCTTCTTCTTCGCTGATGCGTTGATTGGAGAGGATTTTTTCTGCGAGGGGCTGCAGATTATTAGTAAAATATTCCATTGTGTTCATAGATGAAATAATGATTGTTGATATTTCAGATTTTATCCCAAAAACATAGCTGCATTAATGGCAATAGAACCATTTGGAAATTGCTGTGTTCTTACATCGTTTGAAATCACGAAAGAATGTAGTAGTGGCTTATCAAGAATTTCATCAAGTCCTGAGAAGTGGCGTGTATCTGATGCAGAAACCCTTTGAGACATTTTAATTTCAAATGCGATGTAACCTTCTGGAAGTTCAATCAGTAAATCAATTTCCCTTCCTCCCTGAATTCGCAAGTGATATAGCATTGGTTGAATGTTCAGCGTTTTAATCTGTTTGTAAATCTCAGCAACAACGAGGCTCTCATATTCTGCACCAGTCATTCCTCCTTTTTTTTGCAGAATACCTGAAAGTACGCCATGGTCGAGATAGTGAATTTTCGGAGCTCTGGTCAGTTTTTTTGTTTGATTTCTGCTCCACGCCTGCAGCGAAATGGTCTGATAGCTTATATTGAGGTATTGAATGTATCGTTGAACAGTTTTTGCGCTCAGTCCGGTTTGCGTTGCGAGCGTAGCAGCGTTGATTGTTTGTGCGGTTTGTACAGCCAGCGCCCGCTGAAGAATTACGAATGGTTCAAGTTCGCGGAAAGATGCCAGATCACGGATATCCCGTTCCAGATATGTTCTCACATATTGATTTAGCCAAATGTATTTTTGTTCTTCAGATAATTGTGAATTTGTCAGTGCCGGATAACCCCCAAATGTGCAATAATGTGTGTAAGCCGTTTGTTTTTTCGCCATATCCGGATCCAGATTAAAGGATGGATAAAAATCCATCTTTTGCATCGGATTGGTAATTATTTTCTGAAATAGTGACAGCTGTACTTTATCTGGCTCATCTGTTTTTATTTCCGGCAGTGTCAATGGAAACATTTCAATAATGACACATCGTCCGGCAAGACTTTCGCGTACTTTTTCCATAAGCAGAAGCTGACTGGAGCCAAGCAATACATAGCGTGGTTCAGAAAACTGGTCATAGACGGCTTTGATACTTTCAATCAAAACCGGCTCTTTCTGAATCTCATCAAGTATGGCTTTCGGGTAGAGCGCATGCCATCTGGCTGCCGTAAGACCTGTGAAATCAGCTCTTGTAAGTGGGTCTTCAATGGATAAATACGCGTAATCAGGAAACAGCTTTTTGACCAGCGTTGTTTTGCCTGTCTGACGGGCGCCGGTAAAAACAAGAATCCTTCCCAGCCCGGATTTGCTGATTTTCTTTGCGTAATTGCCAATTTGTCTGTTTTTCATGTGCAAAATTCTGACAGCAAATATACGATCTTTTACTCTGAATTCCAAAAATTACGGTGAAAACGGGAATACAATTCCCGAAAATACGGCGAAAACGGGAATAGAATGTCAAATATTACGGCGAAAACAGGCATGAAGATCCCGAATTCGCTGTTTTAGGCTCATGCTTTAGCTGGATAAATCTCAGTCTTCGCCTTTTTTGAGCTTTATTTTGAGTTTGGATGAGCTTTAAATAGTGGCTGTCT
>CAZJOL010000255.1:0-4095 GCA_964547605.1 uncultured Bacteroidaceae bacterium
AATTCGAACATCAGGTATCTGAGATTCGTAAACGTTTGATCGAGAAAATCCTTATCATCACTGATGGACAGGTTTGTCAGGGCGTTTCAAACAATCTCCGCCAGGAGGTTATTGCAAAAGGAACCAAATTCACCGCCAAGGCCCTGAATAACGTTGATTTCATCAATATTATTCCGACCAACTGGACCAAGGACACCAAGGCGAATGAACTGATCCAGCGCCTGCTTCACAACTTCGAAATCAAGTATAAAGAGGTTCTTGGAATTTACCAGCGCAAGAAATTTGTCACGCAGGTTGGTGATGAACTCCCGACAGGTATTGTACAGCTGGCAAAAGTGTATATCGCCAAAAAGCGTAAGCTCCGCGTTGGAGATAAAATGGCCGGACGTCACGGTAATAAGGGTATTGTTGCCCGTATTGTCCGCGATGAAGACATGCCATATCTCGAAGACGGAACACCGGTTGATATAGTTCTGAACCCGCTTGGTGTACCTAGTCGTATGAACCTCGGTCAGATTTATGAAACCATTCTTGCATGGGCCGGAATGAAGCTTGGAACCAAGTTCGCAACGCCTATCTTCGATGGTGCTTCTGTTGATCAGATCAATGATTACCTCGAAAAAGCCGGTCTCCCGAAAAACGGTAAAACATATCTGCGCGACGGTGGTACCGGCGTCCAGTTTGATCAGCCGGCAACCGTAGGTGTTATCTATATGCTGAAACTGCATCACCTTGTAGATGACAAGATGCACGCACGTTCCATCGGACCATATTCACTCATTACGCAGCAGCCCCTTGGCGGTAAAGCCCAGTTTGGTGGTCAGCGTTTCGGTGAAATGGAAGTCTGGGCACTCGAAGCATTCGGTGCTGCCCATATCCTCCGCGAAGTGCTCACCATCAAGTCTGATGACGTTATGGGTCGTGCCAAGTCGTATGAATCAATCGTTAAGGGCGAACCCATGCCAAAACCGGGTATCCCTGAATCGTTCAACGTACTCATACACGAACTCAAGGGTCTTGGACTCAATGTTACATTTGAATAAAACACTCATCAGAACTTTTTAAAAGTCAATATATGGCATTTAGAAGAGAAAACGCACCCAAAAGCAACTTTTCGAGCATCATTATCAGCCTCGCATCTCCGGAGAAAATCCTGGAGATGTCGTTTGGCGAAGTGACCAAGCCCGAAACCGTAAACTACAGGACCTATAAACCCGAACGCGATGGTTTATTCTGCGAACGGATTTTCGGTCCCGTGAAAGATTACGAATGCCATTGCGGAAAATACAAACGTATCCGTTACAAGGGCATCGTTTGCGACCGCTGCGGTGTTGAAGTTACAGAGAAAAAAGTCAGACGCGAGCGTATGGGTCACATTCAGCTGACTGTGCCCGTTGCCCACATCTGGTTTTTTCGCTCGCTCCCGAATAAAATCGGTTTGTTGCTGGGTTTGCCCTCAAAGAAACTCGAACAAATCATTTATTACGAAAAATATGTGATCGTCAATCCCGGTATCAAAGCCGCGGACGGATTCAAACAGAATGATTTTCTGACCGAAGAAGAGTTTTTCCAGATTATGGAAACCCTCCCGCGCGAAAATCAGATGCTTGATGACAGCGATCCGAATAAATTCATTGCCAAAATGGGCGGTGAAGCATTGTTTGACCTGCTTTCGAAAATCGACCTCGAAGAGCTTTCACCGGCACTTCGCAGCAAAGCCAACAATGAAACTTCGCAGCAGCGCAAAACTGAAATTCTGAAGCGTCTGCAGGTTGTGGAATCATTCCGCGACGGCAACAAACGCATCGAGAACAGACCTGAATGGATGATCATTAAAGTGGTTCCGGTTATTCCGCCCGAACTGCGTCCTTTGGTTCCCCTCGATGGTGGTCGTTTTGCCTCATCGGACCTTAATGACCTCTATCGCCGCGTGATTATCCGCAACAACCGTCTGAAGCGACTGATTGAAATCAAAGCTCCGGATGTCATTCTCCGGAATGAAAAGCGTATGTTGCAGGAAGCCGTCGATTCACTTTTCGACAACAGCCGTAAGGTAAATGCCGTAAAAACCGAATCGAACCGCGCACTGAAATCACTCTCCGACAGTCTCAAAGGTAAACAGGGCCGCTTCCGTCAGAACCTCCTTGGTAAACGAGTTGACTATTCAGGTCGTTCCGTTATCGTTGTTGGTCCTGAACTGAAACTCAGTGAATGTGGTCTCCCGAAGGAAATGGCTTCTGAGCTTTTCAAGCCATTCATCATCCGCTAAATGCTGGAACGCGGTATTGTAAAAACCGTAAAATCAGCCAAGAAAATTGTTGACCGCAAAGATCCCGTTGTTTGGGACATTCTGGAAAACGTGCTGAAGGGACATCCGGTTATGCTTAACCGTGCTCCGACCCTGCACCGCCTCGGTATTCAGGCATTCCAGCCCAAACTGATCGAAGGAAAAGCCATTCAACTTCACCCACTCGTTTGTACGGCTTTCAATGCCGACTTTGATGGTGACCAGATGGCTGTTCACGTTCCACTGGGCAACGAAGCAATTCTTGAAGCACAGCTCCTGATGCTGTCTCCGCACAACATTCTCAATCCGGCCAATGGTGCTCCTATTGCCGTTCCTTCACAGGATATGGTTCTCGGTCTTTATTACATGACCAAAGCACGCAAAAGTTCAAAGGAATTTGTTGTTAAGGGTGAAGGCATCACATTCTATTCTCCGGAAGAAGTCATTATTGCCTACAACGAACAAAAAGCTGATCTTCACGCAATGATCAAGGTTCGCCTGACCGACAGGGAAGGCAACACCAGCATTATTGAAACCACTGTTGGCCGGGTGCTTTTCAATCGGGTTGTCCCTGAAACCCTCGGTTTCATCAATACGCTTCTTACTAAAAAAGCGCTCCGCGATATTATCGGTGATGTCCTTAAAAACACCAATAATGTTCAAGCTGCCAAATTCCTTGATGACATCAAATCCTTAGGATTCCAGATGGCTTTCAAAGGCGGCTTGTCATTCAATCTTGGCGACATCATTGTACCTGCAGAAAAAGAAATCTTCATCAATGACGCCAAAAATCAGGTTGATGAAGTGATGGGCAATTACAATATGGGGTTCATCACCAACAACGAGCGTTACAACCAGATCATCGATATCTGGACCCACACCAATTCCAAGCTCACAAAGGTTCTTATTGAAAAATTGTCGAAAGACCGTGACGGTTTCAATTCGGTTTATATGATGCTCGATTCAGGAGCCCGTGGTTCGAAAGAACAGATTCGTCAGCTCTCCGGCATGCGTGGTCTGATGGCTAAACCGCAGAAAGCCGGTGCTGCCGGTGGTGAAATCATCGAAAACCCGATTCTTTCAAACTTCAAGGAAGGATTGTCGGTTCTTGAATATTTCATTTCCACTCACGGTGCACGTAAAGGTCTTGCCGATACCGCTCTCAAAACCGCTGACGCCGGTTATCTTACCCGTCGTCTCGTCGATGTGGCACAGGATGTTATCATCAATGATCCCGACTGCGGAACATTGCGCGGACTTACTGTTACAGCCCTCAAGAAAAACGAGGAAATCGTTGAAAGTCTCTTCGACAGAATCCTTGGCCGCGTTACCCTTCATGATATTTTCAACCCGATTTCGGGTGAACTCATCATCGAAGAAGGTATGGAAATCACCGAAGAATACGCCAAAGCCATTGAAGAGGCAAATATTGAGGAAATTGAAATCCGCTCGGTACTCACCTGCGAATCAAAACGCGGTGTTTGCGCCAAATGTTACGGACGAAACCTCGCTACCGGCCGCATGGTCCAAAAAGGTGAAGCGGTGGGTGTCATTGCTGCACAGTCAATCGGAGAGCCCGGAACCCAGCTCACCCTGCGTACATTCCACATCGGGGGTGCTGCTTCCAACGTTTCCATTGCATCCAAACTGGAAGCAAAATACGATGGTATACTCGAAATCGACGAACTCCGCTGCATCGATACCAAATCCGATGATGGTAAAACCATTAAAGTGGTTATGGGTCGTTCAGCTGAAATGCGTATCCGTCATCCGAAAACACAGGCCATTCTCCAGAGCGCCAATATTCC
>CAZJOL010000256.1:0-4088 GCA_964547605.1 uncultured Bacteroidaceae bacterium
ATAGCGGGATAAACTCCGTCGAAGCGTCGGCAGCGAAAATCAACAAAAAATGTCTGTTGTATAGAATGAGATCCCGGCGCGTAGACCGGGAACTTCATTAGACTTTTTTGTTGCTTTTCAGAATTTTACGCACTTGTGTCATTAGCAGCGGAGTCGAAGGATGCACAGTCTTTGGTTGGGCGTAGTCTTTATTGATTTCACTGTTGGGTTTAGTCTCCAGACTAAACCCAACAAATATTTCTTTTTAGACTACGCCCAACCTGTGTCTTCCAGACTAAACCCAACAAATAAATATTTCAGACTACGCCCAACCTCAAAATGATCACTCACATCATATTTTTTCCTAATTTCGCTCTGATGGAAATGTTTTTTAATCTCGACCTCTCGACAAGCTTTGGACAACGCATTGATGTCAATTTCGGGTGCTGCGCGCGTTTTACCCGGGATAGCGCCACCGCTTCGCTTTGCGGCGCAACCATGGGCTACCAATATTTAAGTCCGGAGTTTACTCCGACAAGGGGGAGGACTATCTGAAGGTACTTCGTAGCTTCTCTGACGGCTTCGCCAATCAATCTTAACCTCAACCTTTTTGAATCATGAATAACGAACAAGGATTTTTGAATTAAGAAGTGAAGTGTGAATTAAAATACAATGATGTATCGTTCGATATTCTTACTTCATTGTTCTTTGTTCAGAGTTCTTGTCCTTGACCTTAACCTCAGCTGAAAGCTGCTTAACCTCAACCTTAACCTTAATCTAACTGACCACTTACCACTAATAACATGTTTTCATTCAAAAACGATTACGCCGAGGGCTGCCACCCTGAACTGCTGAAAATGCTCATCGACACCAACATGTCGCAACAGGAGGGCTATGGCGACGATGATTTTTCCGGACTCGCCCGCACACGCATTCTGCAACAACTGCAATGCGATGCCGACATTCATTTCGTATCGGGCGGAACACAGGCCAACACTGTTGTACTGGCCGCCGCACTGAGACCATTCGAATCGGTCATTGCAGCCGAAAGCGCCCACATCAACGTGCATGAAGCCGGCGCCATAGAAGCCACCGGACATAAGATTGAATACGCTTCAACGCCCGATGGAAAGCTCACTCCGGAGCTGATTGCACCGCTGCTCATCAAGGCCGAAGATCATCACATGGTGAAACCACGTCTGGTATATATTTCACAATCGACCGAGCTGGGAACCGTGTATAAACTGGCCGAAATAGAAGCTTTATCGGCATTCTGCAAACAAAACAATCTGCTGCTGTATGCCGACGGCGCCCGTTTGGGTGCGGCTTTGACATCACCGGCAGCCGATTTCACGCTGGCCGACATGGCGCGGCTGTTCGATGCGTTTTATATCGGCGGCACCAAAAACGGTGCACTCATGGGCGAAGCCATTGTTTTGCTCAACCCTGATCTGAAGCGCGATTTCCTGTTTCATCTCAAACAACGCGGTGCATTACTCTCAAAAGGTCGCCTGGCCGGATGTCAGTTTGCAGCTTTATTCAGCAATAATCTGTTTTTTGATCTGGCCCGACATTCAAACAACATGGCGCTGGAAATGGCTGCTGCTATTGCTAAAGCAGGTTATCCGTTTTTTGTACAGCCCGAATCGAATCAGATTTTTCCGATTCTGCCAATGACACTGATCGAAAAATTATCGAAAGAATTCGGCTTTTACATCTGGCGTAAAACCGATGACCAACACGCCATCATCCGCCTGGTTACTTCGTGGGCAACACCGCAAAGCGAGGTGGAGAGGTTTATTGAAAATCTTTAAATGAACAGGTTTTATTCATACTCTCTGATTGCAATTGTGCTTTTCTCGGCAAATGGCCTGAAAGTACATGCTCAGTATCCCGGCTATTTCAAGCTGAAAACAATAAATGGTACTGTTTACAATACTGATAATACCCCGATTGATGTTGAATTTATTTCGCGGTATAAGCTTAAAATCACCAATTGTACCGATCCCGATGTTGACACATTACTACGGACTCTCACTTTAACCCGTGTGAGCAGGGATTACCTGACTCATTTAATTACAACATCTGCAAAAGTTGTGATTAATGTATCCGACAATATTGGCATTGCGTTCTCTGAAGGAAAATACAGATTCATTGCCGGAATATGTGGACCTGACGAAGACCAAAGCCATACGTTAATTCCGGATCTGACAAGCAGTTTATGCCCGAGAAAAACGTTCAGGCATCCGGTAAATGTGTATGCACAAAGTACTATAACTCTGTTTAAAGGATCTATCTCGTATGTGCATACTGGCGTTCCTGAACTGGCTGAACAAAATGTGCAAATTTTCGATCTTGATTCAAACAGGTGTATAAAAACATTTTCCATGGATTCAGTTGTCGTTGAAAAAATAATGTATCCTGATATGCTTTATCGGAACACCCGGGAATTATATTTCTTTGGCGGAACACATGAAGTTTGTCATTCTACTGCAGAGAATATAGCAGTCAATGATAGTGACCTTTGCGAAGCGATGGCATTTGATATGGAAAAAAAACTATTCAAAAAACGAAAGGCCATTAATCGTAAAAAAATCATATATCCAACAAAATAATCTATCCTGATTTCCTATTCATTTTCGAATCTCAAATATTCGAAAGAAATAAAGAATCTCCTGATTCATTCAATCTTCGCTACCGGAAAGCGATGTTGAGAAATGAGTGCCACAATGCTGCTGAACAAATCCGAATTTTTTTATCCGGTTTATTTTCTGTAACTTAGCCCGGAAATTGGAAAATGAGGATAAATCATCATGTTGTCGAATGTCCATACCAAAAGCTTAGATGAATTGTACAGAACCCCAATTGTACAACAAACTGCATTCTGGTCGGTTGTAAAACAAAAGCTTGGCGAAAAAACGCTGGCTGTACATTACAGCACACGGGCATCGGATTTATTTGGTCCCGTTTCATTCGAAAAATATATTAATTCCGATTTGCTGGTAGTCATCAAACCCGCGATGCCTGGATATACCATGGCTTATGTTCCTTATGGTCCGGAGCTTGAGCCCAATGCCGAAAATCAGGGCGCATTTCTCGAGGAGCTGGCCGAATGCATGCGGTCGTTCCTGCCTAAAAACTGTATCAATATTCGCTTTGATTTATGTTGGGAATCGTATTGGAGCAACGGAGATTTTTTGTCAGAACCATCTATCAACGCTCAGGAACTCAGATTTAATATCAATACCAATCGCTGGAATTTCAGAAAAGCCATGTTCAATCATTTGCCTGCAAGCACTATGTTTGTTAATCTGAAGCCGGATGTACGGAATATAATTGATTTGATGAGACCAAAAACCCGTTATAACATTGGTCTTGCAGAGCGAAAAAATGTGGTGGTAAAACAAATGGGAATCGAATCATTACCGCTGTGGTACCAATTGTACGAGCAAACGGCAATACGAAATAATATTTTTCTGAACGACATTAAATATTTTGAAGCGGTGTTAACTGCTCAGGCCAACGATGCCCGTTCGCCGGCAGAAGTTATCCTGCTGATGGCCGAATACGACTCAATGCCGCTGGCAGCTATGTTTTTAATCATCAGCGGTAACCGTGGATCTTATTTATACGGGGCTTCGTCATCGGAACATCGCAATAAAATGGCAACTTATGCTTTGCAATGGGCAGCCATGAATATTTCAAAAAAGCATGGCTGCACCGAATACGACATGTTTGGCGTTTCTCCAAATCCCGATCCTGATCACCCGCTGTATGGCTTGTATAAATTCAAATCGGGCTTTGGTGGCGAATTGTTTCACCGACTAGGTTGCTGGGATTATCCGCTGTGCAATGAGCAATATCAGGTTTTAAAATCACTTGAATTGAATCAGCAGGGATTTCATTTGAATTAGTTAAATACTCCATCACTGTCAAACTGACTCGCCGCGGCGACTCGCTCATGTAGCTCTTTTTACGAAATAGCTTACGAAGTATCCGCACCTGCTGTCATCCTGAGACCCGCGTGCAGTCATTCTGACATTACGCGACAAGCACCAGCAAAACGCGTTTTGCAACCTAAATAAAAAATGACAATGGGGCAAACATAA
>CAZJOL010000257.1:0-4086 GCA_964547605.1 uncultured Bacteroidaceae bacterium
GCATACGAATTTGCATCAGACATGCAATATGCATCAGCTCTCAAAACAATTCTGGAGCAGCTGAGCAATAATTATTCGGCATTGGGTGAATTTGAAGAAGCATTGAAATATCAAAAAATGGTGTATACTCTTGGAATTGTTCCTGACTCTAATACAAGGCGGAATTTATGTAATAACAATGCTGCAGAATTAAAACAACTTCCCGAAGAAACTTTCTTTAATGGATTGATTCTGGGAATTTTTATTATTCTGATAATGTCTAATGTATATATATTTATCAGGATGAAGCATTATAAAAAGCTTGCTGAATCACAATCTCCGGCGGGCGAAGAACGGAAGTAATACCCCTTCGAGACCCAGATTCAGATCCGCTTCTATATAATCGACTCCATATTGCGGGGATTTTGTGCGGATCTCGTTCATCAGTTTCGCAAAATTTTTCTGATACATTTCTCTCACTTCGGCCGGCCGGATCTTAATCACAGAGCGGTTTTCAAGATCAATGAACTTATGCGGCATGTTGCCGAATTCAAAATCTTCTTCGAATTTTTTATCGAGTGTATGAAAAATAATTACTTCGTTTCCGTTGTGTCGTAAGTGCTGGAGCGCATCAAGCAAAGCATCAGGATTGTGTGCGGCGTCAAAAAGGTCGCTGAAAATAATCACCATCGAACGACGGTGAATACGCTCGGCAATCTCATGTAAGGCTGGAACCAACTGTGTTTCGGGAGCCGGTTCCTTTTTAATTTTTTCAAGGTGCTGCTGCAAAATGCTCATCAGATACTGATGATGAATGAACGTGGATTTAGCTGCAGTGTGGGTTTCAAGCTCCTTGTTCACCAGAGACAAGCCAACAGCATCACGCTGCTGCCGGAAAATGATCATGAATATAGCCGCCAGAAAAACTGAAAAATGATACTTGCTTTGAAGTTCCTGCGGCTTGCTGCTGTCGCCCGGAAACAGCATGGAGGCTGAGCCGTCGATGATGATGCGGCAACGCAGATTGGTCTCCTCTTCAAAACGTTTGATGAAAAGTTTTTCGCTGCGGGCAAAAAGTTTCCAGTCGATAAAGCGCGTGCTCTCGCCCGAATTGTATTGCCGGTGTTCTGAAAACTCGACCGAAAAACCATGAAAGGGGCTCTTGTGAAGCCCCGTTATAAATCCTTCCACTACCTGACGTGCGCGCAGTCCGAGATAGCCGAACTGCTGCAGCCGTTTGTCATTCCAGTCTATCAAAGCAGTTTCTGCAGCTTTTCCTCAAATGTTCGTTTCGAAGCTGCGCCGACATGTTTGTCAACCAGCTGGCCACCTTTGAAAAACAATACCGTGGGGATATTTCTGATACCGAATTGTGATGTTATCTGCGGATTCTCATCCACATTCACTTTACCAACCTTTGCTTTTCCGGCATATTCTGTTCCCAGTTCTTCAATGATAGGACCAATCATGCGGCAAGGTCCGCACCACTCTGCCCAGAAATCAACAATAACAGGAACGTCGCTCTGCAGGACGTCTTTTTCAAATTCAGCATCGGTGAATTGATGTGCCATAAATACTATATTTTTTTGGTTAGAACAAATACAAAATTACTCAATTTACCCGGAAATACAAAACCGTTTTTCATTGCTATTCCTGATATTCATCAGTATTCACGCCTTCAGCGATTTCGGCAACCACTTCAGCGGGTTCAGCCATTTTCTTTCTGAATGGTATCACCGAATTGAGGATGGTGCTCTTTACATCATAACCACTCACAAATTCAAGATCGGCCAGCAATGATATGCCTTCGATGTCGGTTTTCATATATGGATTGCTCAACTTTACCACCTCTTTGTTTTCGGGATCCAGCATGAGAAACTTCATTGAAATATTGCCGGGATGCGCATTGATGATCTCCTCAATCCTGCGCGTTAAATCGGCAGAAATGTCAGCAAGCGGTACATGGAAGAGTACGGCAGCGATTTTCTGATCGAAATACCCCGCCAGCTTCGAAATATTCTGCAGCCGTAATTCACGCGATTCCGGATCACGGCCAAACCGCCCTGCATCGACCTTTGCATGCACAAATACTTTCTGCCCGTTTTCGAGTACAGGCTTAAATTTGACATAGTCATCCTTGAAGGCACGTAGAGTGATTTCGCCAGAATAATCAAACAATGTGAACGATGAATACAGGTTTTCGTTTTTATCACGTCTTTCCTGCAGGTCTTTCACAACGCCCGAAAACAGAAGATCAGTACCGACTTTCATTACATCGAGACCATCTGCAATTTCCTGTATCTGATGGGTGCTGAAATGTGTCACCTCGTTGCTGAATTCATCCAGCGGGTGACCACTGATGTAAAAGCCCGCCACATCTAGCTCCCGGGCCAGTTTGTCATCAAGATTCCACCGAGGACAATCGGGCAGCTCCATCACAGGGAAAGTGGCTTCTTCCATTTCTCCGAACAATGATGCTTGCTGCGAATTCATTTTTTCCTGCATCTGCGATGCATGCTTAATCATTTTTTCGAGGAATACAACACCATCCATATCCGTCTGGAAAAACTGTGCGCGGTGCGAGTTCATATTGTCGAAACTGCCGGCCATAGCCAAAGATTCGAGTGCACGCTTATTTACATTGCGGAAATTATTTCTTTTGAAAAAATCATTGACATCAGTATAAACGCCATTGGCACTCCTTTCATCAATGATGGACTGGGCTGCAGATTCACCCACATTCTTCAGGGCAGCCAATCCGAAACGAATCTGATTTTCTTTGTTTACAGAAAATTTCAGCGAGCTTTCGTTCACATCAGGACCAAGAACAGCAATGCCCATGCGGCGGCACTCGCTGATGTAGAATGTGACTTTTTTCAGATCGTTCAGGTTATGACCAAGAACTGCAGCCATGTATTCTGCAGGATAATTGGCTTTCAGCCAAGCTGTCTGATAGGCAAGCACCGTGTATGCAGCCGAGTGCGACTTATTGAAACCATACTCACCGAACTTGGCCATGGTGTCGTATATCTCGTTGGCAAGTGCCTTTTCGATGCCATTTGTTTTTGCACCTTCAATGAATTCCCCGCGAAGACGATCAATGATGTCCATCTTTTTTTTACCCATGGCTTTGCGCAACTCATCGGCTTTACCTTTGGTGAAATTGGCCAGACGCTGCGACAGAAGCATAATCTGCTCCTGATAAATCATAATGCCGTACGTGTCCTGCAGCACCTGCTCCGCAAGCTTATGCGGATATTCAACCTTTTCAATTCCGTGTTTACGCGCAATGAAATTCGGGATGAAACCCATAGGACCCGGACGAAACAACGCATTCATGGCAATCAGATCCTCGATGAACGTGGGCTTGAGTTTTTTCAGCCACGAACGCATCCCTTCCGATTCAAACTGAAATGTACCAATGGTCTCGCCTTTCTGATACAACTTATACGTCTTCTCATCCTCAAGCGAAATAGTATCGATGTCAATGCTTTTGTTGTAACGTTCTCTAATCAGATCCAGCGCGTCTTTGATGATGGAAAGTGTTTTCAGACCGAGAAAGTCCATCTTCAGCAATCCGGCTTTCTCAACGACTGATCCATCGTACTGAACCAATGGTAAAATCGAATCCTTGGCCCGGGCCATCGGAACATAATTCGAAAGGTCTTCCTTACCGATGATGACTCCGCAGGCATGAACGCCGGTGCTACGCACGTTTCCATCAAGTGTGCGTGCAATATCGACAACCTTTTTTACATCCGGATTTGAATTGTACAATTCCTCGAAATCCTTGTTTCTCATGGCATCGTCAAGCGTAACCTTTGGCCCTTCAGGAATCATTTTGGCAATCCTGTTGGACAATGACAACTCAACACCCATAACACGTGCGACATCGCGTATCGAAGATTTGGCGCCGAGTTTACCAAATGTAATGATCTGACTCACCTTGTCGGCACCATATTGATTTATCACATATTCAATCACGGAATCGCGCCCGTAGTCATCAAAGTCAACGTCGATATCAGGCATTGAGATACGGTCGGGATTCAGAAAACGTTCAAACAGTAAGTTGTATTTGATCGGGTCGATATTCGTAATTCCAAGACC
>CAZJOL010000258.1:0-4079 GCA_964547605.1 uncultured Bacteroidaceae bacterium
ATCAACCGACAGTGGAAATTCATGGACAAGTTTGAATACAGGAACATTCAAGCATCTGACATCGGTTTATTTCTTAGATGCAACCACAGGTTTTGCCGCCGGAGAAAGCGGTGAAATAATTAAAACAACCGATGCCGGAAGCACATGGACCAAGCTCACCAGCGGAGTTAGTGATTATCTGCACACCATCTATTTCACAAGTCCGGACACAGGCTATATAGCAGGAAATGCAGGCGCTATCATAAAAACAACCAATGCTGGTGCATCCTGGACTGCGCTTAGCAGCGGTACGACCGTCGGAATATATTCGCTGCATTTCACCAATGACTTGAATGGTTTTGCAGCTACGTACGATGGCAATATTTTAAAAACAAACAACGCCGGTGCAACCTGGACATCACAGAGCATGGGCGGTTTTTTCACTCCATTAACTTCAGTGTATTTCAACGATGAAAACAATGGGTATGCGGTTGGCGTTGTTGGCACAATCAACCACACCAATAATGGTGGTGCATCATGGGTTCAGCAAACAAGCGGATCCGTTGAAGTGCTGCAGGCGGTGTATTTTATAAACACCATTATTGGTTATACAGTCGGACAAGGAGGAACCATTCTGAAAACAATCAATGGCGGATACACAAGCATTGATCAGCCAATTCAAGACTACATGGTAATCTATCCGAATCCAGCGTCTGATGCGCTTTTCATCAACGCCGGAAGCAACATCCATTCTGTTCGGTTGATAAACCCCGTTGGACAAATGGTTATGGAACAGACCAATATCGACGAACAAAAAATCGTATTGAATATTTCAGGGGTGAAACCCGGTTTGTATTTTCTGGAAATTACCGGCGACCATATTAATCAAAAGACGATTGTTGTTGAATAAAATACGCTGAGACATATTAAGCGCGTTAGTTGCACAAGTCATTTCAAAAAACATGTTTCAATCTTATTTCAGGTGTAAACATCCTGGACTTTGTCGGGGCAAGTATGTCTCGATAAAAATTATTAATTTATATTTTACCATTTATTAGGTTTTTCTTAAGTCATATGAATGAACTATAGCTAATTCGCTGACAATCATATTTCTAAGATGATTGACCCTTGGTCAATATTTTATACTGGTACTTATATTATATTTACCGTTTTGTCGAAAATCAGGCAATTAATTGTATATTTGCTCCCTAAAATATTTTACTAACACCTAAACTTTAAAGCATGAAGACCAAGAATCCACATCCGGAAGCTCAGGCACGGTTAAGAACCGCCATTGGCCTTGCATTCGCATTGTTTCTGTTCAGTGTAACAGCAACGAACGTATGCGCCCAGAACACATTTCAGGATCCCAACCGCGTTCCCGTGAAACAAGAACAAACCGTAAAGCAATCAGCGCCTGAAGCTTTGGTTGAGAAAAGCAATCCGACAACTACAATTGAAAAAAAGGAAGAAACACCCGTTCTGCCTTACGCGAACTACAAAGGCATCAGTGATCCCGAACAGGCCAAAGCCGAATGGATCAAAGACAATCCCGAAGAATACCAAAGGATGCTGAGCCTGGTGGAAGCTGTGAATACGACTCAACAGCAACAGCCAGCGACTGAGACAAAAACGACGGCAGCACCAGCCAGCACCACCAATGACGGAAGTTCACCCAGAATCAATCAATAACACAAAAAGCCATGAAAAAAACAATTATACCCTTGTTTTCAAAGACGCTGTTTGTGTTTGCTTTGTTCATTGCAACTCTGGCACAGGCACAGACTCCACAGTATTATAATTATAATACCGGCGGTGATGGAGAAAATTCTTACCCATTGAACCAGCCGGGTGGACAGACTGTTCAGCTTCTATACCGGCATGGTGATTTCAACAACCTGACTTCGGTAACACCTGGATATATAACAAGTATTTCAATCCGCATCAGTGATACTTACGGTCTTGGGCCGTGGGTTTACAATGGATTCACAATTAAGGCTGGTCTTACAACAGATACGGATCTGCCCACTACCAATTTCTTTACCGGAACACTTTCAACCCTGTTTTACCGGGATACCATCACGCTCTCTGCCAGTGCCGGAAGTTGGCTGACAATACCACTTGATGTTCCGATGCTTTATGATACCGCAATGAATCTTGTGGTTGAGTTTTCCCACACTTCCATCGATGGAACCGTTGGTGGTTTCAGTTGGGCTAAAACTTCGGGTACCGGAGTAAGCCGTATTTGGTCTGTTGCAGGAAATCCTTCCTTATTTGAGAACGCTGATGATTCACGTTACCACCTTGGCATCAATGTTACAAAAAATGATTCCTGCTTTCACGCTGTTAGTGTCACACCGGGAACAACCGTTTACGGAACAACCACCGGAGCAATCACTCAAAATGTACCGACCTGCAACACAATATTGAATACAGCTCCGGGAGTATGGTTTAAATTTACAGCCACTGGAACTTTTTCAAACGTTAATACGTGCACTGGAACAACATATGATTCAAAAATCGGCGTGTTCACCGGAGATTGTGATTCACTGATTTGTATTGGTGGCAGCGATGATAATTGTGGAGCACAATCACAGCTTAATTTCTGCTCTCAGCCCGGAACTGAGTATTATATATATGTTACTGGATGGAGTACCAACAATGGTCCTTTCGGATTATCGGTAACCAGTGGGGTTTCTTCACCTCCTGTGTTCTACTCAACACCAACCACATACACTCTGCCAAGTGACCCGAATGAATGTGGTGCTTTTGTATATGCACCCACACCTTATTATGGTGATGGCTGTTATGTAACACTCACCAATGATTACACTGGAACCGATGATGCCAATGCTTTTTATCCGGTGGGTTCGACCTATGTCAACTGGCAACTGATTGATGTCGACAGCAATGTTGTATCAAATTACCAGGACACCATCATTGTTCTCGACACAGAAGCTCCGGTTCTTCATTGCCCGGCCGATGTTGTTCAATCTACAGATCCCGGCACATGCGGTGCCATTGTCAATTATACTCCGCCTGTGGGTGTCGACAATTGCCCGAACACCACAACACCTGTTGACCTTTATCATTCCAATACCCAAAATATACTCCAGGGTATTGCCTGCGCCAGCATGACCGAGGTAAAACACAACCGGCTTGCAGTTACATTCGACCTTCCTTCATTGGGCGTTACCGGTGGGCTACAGATCGACACCGTTGATTTTGCTGTATATTCAGCCACTTCAACTGCGGGCTATCAACCTGCTAAAATTGGTTTCTACTCGCTTTCAGGATCGATGGATGTCGCAAATCTTACTCTGATTGATACCATGTCAATCCAGATTCCCGATTGCAATGACACTATTCTGTCTTATCCTTTCAGTACTTTCGTGCCGGCAGGCACAGTGCTGGTTTACGAAATTGAAATTCCCGACGGAACAGCAGCCGTAAACTATATGCGGATAGGGACGAACCTTGATGGTCAGTTAACACCTTCATACATTCTCGCTGAAGAATGCGGTGTTAATAATTTCGCAGATCTTTCTTCGGTTTGCTGCACAGATGCCTATATAATGAATATTCATGGCGTTTCCGGTGGTGGGACATCTCTCATTTCGGGGATCGGATCAGGTGGCGAGTATCCTGTAGGAACAACAACAGATGTTTATGTCTCAAGTGATGCATCGGGAAATACCAGTACATGCTCAGTAAACATCACTGTTGTTGATGAAGAAGCACCTGCTGTTACAGCTTCTGCAGATATCACACAAAACGCAGATTCCTGCATCGTGCAAAATGTAGGTTGTTCAACACAAACTGGTTTTGCCGGTGCATTTGATCCGTATTTCTGGAATTTCTTCCAGATCAATGCTGATGGATTTGGCGATCTGAGTGAGGTTCCTGATACGATTTCCATTACTGGCGGCAACAACATGAGTGATAATGAAGGCTTCACCATGGCTTCCATTCCTGTTCACTGCAACGGTGATATAGTTTTCACATGGAATTACACCGGCGGCGACAGCGCATTGTACGATGCTCCCAAATACAGCCTTGATGGCGGAAATTCATACATGCTGATTCCCGGCTTCTCAACC